>DAONDW010000080.1:0-7045 GCA_035402785.1 Methanothrix sp.
GCGTCGAATTCAAGCCTGTGGAGAACCCGAAGGTGCTCGATGAAGCAGGAAGCCCCGCCTCTTCGGGGGCATGGGGGGAAGTCACAGCAGTTTTCCTCATATCATTCCTACCCGTTTTCCTCCTATCACCGGCAAAGATTTTATAGCTGGCCATGCTATGATTGCATTTATGTCACACGAAATCTCTGTGGGGAATCGTCTTCTACGACGAACATTGTCTTGTGAATGAAAGAGTATCCATTTTTGACACAACGCTTAGAGATGGCGAGCAGACCCCTGGGGTGTCGCTCACACAGGAGGAGAAGCTCAAGATCGCCTGGCAGCTTGATAAACTCGGAGTAAATGTCATCGAGGCTGGCTTTCCTGTATCATCAAAGGGTGAGTTCGATAGCGTCCGGCAGATAGCCAAAGCCGGAATGAACAGCCAGATATGCGGCCTTTCTCGCATTATGAGAAAGGATGCTCAGGCCTGCATCGATGCAGATGTTGGAATGGTTCATGTCTTCGTTCCGACATCTGATATCCAGATCGCTCATACCATCAAGATGAGCCATGACGATATCGTGGCAGCCGCGCAGGATACCGTCCAGTTTGTCAAGGATCAGGGAAGAACATGCCTCTTCTCTGCAATGGATGCCACACGCACATCTCCTGAATTCCTTCACCGGATATTCAAGGCGGTGGAAGAGGCCCATTGCGATATCATCAACATCCCGGACACAGTGGGCGTGGCAATTCCATCCGCTTTCTATCGTTTTGTCAAGGATATATGCGACTCAGTGCATATGGTGGTGGATGTCCACTGCCACAACGACTTCGGGCTGGCAGTGGCAAACAGCCTGGCAGCAGTGGAGGCCGGGGCCCGGGAGGTGCAGGTCTGCGTGAATGGCCTTGGAGAGAGGGCTGGAAACGCCAACCTGGCAGAGACTGTGATGTCCCTGCATTCCATATTCGGCGCTAAGACGAGCATCAAAACCGAATACCTCGTCGAGACTGCTCGCCTGGTGGAGAGGCTGACTGAAGTCAAAATCCCGATCACTGCTCCGATCGTGGGCGAAAACGCTTTTTCGCATGAAAGCGGCATTCACAGCCACGGCGTCATAGAGAACAGCAAGACCTTTGAGCCTGGGATCATGACTCCGGAGATGGTCGGACACAAGAGGCGCATAGTTCTCGGCAAGCATACAGGAAAGCATGCGGTGGCCAAGGTGCTGGAGGAGGCTGGCTATGAGCCCACAGAAGAGCAGCTTCAGGAGATCCTTGCAAGAGTCAAAGACCTGGGAGACAAAGGAAAACAGGTGGCCAACATCGATCTTCAGACGATTGCCGATGTGGTGATCGGAGAGGTGGCAAAAGGCAGCCAGGCTGTGGTTCTCAAGGAGGTCTCTGTGATGACAGGAAACATCATCACTCCTACAGCCACGGTGAAGGCTCTGGTGCGTGGAAAAGAGAGGGTGCTCGCCAATACTGGAGTCGGGCCTGTGGACGCTGCTGTCAATGCCGTACAGGGCCTGCTGGACAAGGACACGTCCATCCACCTCTGCGACTTCAGAATTGAGGCCATATCAGGAGGAGCCGATGCTCTGGCGGAGGTTGTAATCGGTGTGGAGGACTCAAAGGGACGCAGGGTCTCAGCCCGCTCAGCCCGCGAGGACATAGTCATGGCATCTGTGGAGGCATTGGTCAGCGCCATAAACCGAATGCTTCTTTTGAATTCCAACTCCAAAACACCTGAGAAAAAGGCCTGATTTTAAATCTCAAAGGCCTGATAACCTTTTTTTTTGGCTATTCCTTAAGAGGGCGCATATCCTCGCTGCCAGACAAAAATTCAGCTATACCAAAAAAGATAATACCCACAAGGCCAAAGCGATAATCAGCACATCTGGAGGAATTAAATCGCCAAACGAGCCAATTAATGGGATTATCGATGCCCATTGTCACCTTGACTTCAAGCAGTTCAACAAAGACCGCGAAGCAGTCCTCGACAACGCCAGAAGGTCAGGCATAGTCCATATGATCAACTCCGGAGTGGACTATTCAACAAATTCCAAATCGCTGGAGCTGGCCTCCAAATATGACTTCATATCTGCGACGCTTGGCCTCTCACCCAATACACTGCCAGACATCAAGGAGCCGGAGCTGAAGATGCTTTTCGAGCAGATAGAAAACAATTCCAAAAAGGCCATAGGCATAGGAGAGGCAGGTCTTGATTACTATCACACCAAGGATGCGGGAACCAGAAAGCGCCAGGCAGAGGTATTCAAGAAGGTCATAGACCTGGCTGGTTCTTTGAATATGCCTCTCGTCATTCATTCCAGGGATGCAGAACAGCCTGCCCTTGATATGGTAAAGCACCTGGAAAAAGTGATATTCCACTGCTACAGCGGCTCGCTTTCCACTATGAAAGAGGCCATTGACAGAGGATTTTACATATCAATTGCCACCAACATTTGCCGCTCAGGCCAACACCAGATCCTTGCAAGAAACGTCTCTCTTGACAGGCTGATGGTGGAGACCGACAGCCCATTTCTCTCTCCAAGAAGGGGCAGAAACGAGCCCTCATATGTGCTCGATTCAGTGCGGCTGATCGCCAGAATCAGAGGCATGGAGCCACAGGAGCTGGCCAGGATAACAACCGAAAACACAAAACGAATTTATAATATCATATGAAACACCTGCAAGAGCGATTGTTCCAGGATATCTAGAAAAGATCTAGAGAATATCCAAATCCATCGAGAAAGGGTCAACATGAATCGGATGCCAATACAGTTTGAGCATATCATGAGCTACCTCGGCTCCAAAAAGGAGAAGGGACGAAAGAAGATCGGCCTATTAGTTGACGGGCCCAATATGCTCAGAAAGGAGTTCCAGATGGATCTGGAGGAGATCCGGGACATCCTCAAGGATTACGGCGATATCAAGATGGGCAAGGTTTTCCTCAATCAGTATGCTTCTGAGAAGCTCGTCGAGGCCGTGGAAAATCAGGGCTTTGAAGCTGTGATTTGCACGAGCGACGTGGATGTGAGAATGGCAGTTGAAGGCGTGGACATGATCTACAATCCAGTCATAGATACCCTGGCTCTCGTCACACGCGATGCTGATTTGAAACCAGTGCTCATGAAGGCGATGGAGCATGGCAAGGAGACCATCATCTTCGGGGCAGAGCCCGGCTTTTCAGTTGCTTTGAGAAACTCTGCAGACTATGTGATTGTGCTGCGCGACGGACAGTATGTCACAGAATAGCGCTAAAATAAATAGCAATGAAAATGATATGAATTGAATGCGAAGTGCAATGTGAAATGCAATATGAAGAGCAATGCTCATGAAAAGATAAGGTGGCAGATTTTTGCGAAATGAATGGAATGAGCCTGAGATGGGGAGCAGAAGCTGGAAGGACCGGCACACTCCAAAACTTCCTGTATCCTGTTCCGGATTGATATTGATAATATGCATAGTGCTGTTCTTTTTGGGATCTATCATTCCGGGCCTGAATTATTATCTGGTTTTGCATACCGATTATGTGATGCAGCAGCCCTGGACTCTGTTGACTCACATGTTCATGCATGCCAACTTCGATCATCTCTTCTGGAACATGATCGTCCTCTTCTTCTTCGGCACTGAGCTTGAGAGGAGGGTTGGTGAAAAGAAGTTCCTTCAGATCTATATCGTCTCTGGAATAGTGGCGGCGCTTGGCCAGATGCTGATAGCCGGAGGGTCGATGCTCGGTGCAAGTGGCGCGCTCTACGGTGTGATGGGCTGTCTGGCAATCATTGCCCCGGAGATCAGGGTGCTGCTTTTCTTCGTCGTGCCACTCTCCATCAGAAGCGCAGTTGTTCTGTTTGCGGTGATTGATTTCTTGACGATGGGGTCCGCGGATAATATCGCCCACATGGCTCATATCTGTGGACTGCTGGTTGGTCTGGCTTACGGACAGGCAATGATGAGAACGCCCAGATACTATTACGAACTATGAAACTGCTCAGACAATATAATATACTACAATATAATATAATTTTCCCTTTTTTTGAAATTTAGCTGCAATGGATATTCGAGTCTTTGCTATAAGACATTGATTAATGATCCTTATTTGAGTTAAGAACTATTGTGATTACAGGATCAGTCCAAAATTGGATTCAAACTTGCCGAAATCGTCTATATGAGTTGTGAAGCTGCATTATATGCTATATGCAATGATTGGAAGAAGTAACAGACTGAGATAATGGCAATTTGCATGACAATCATTTGCTTTGCTGCGCTCCTTCAAAGGCAGTATAAGCATCTCATGCGGTGTTTGATATCGTATCATTGAGTAATGCTGCGCATCACAGAGAACAATATGCACAGAGAACAATATGATCTCTACCATCGTTTGATGCAATGAATTGCCTGAGATGTGCGGGATTCAAAGTTGTTTCCCATTAGGAGTATTATCATGAAAAGAAGCAAGCAAGAGATCATCGCCCAAATATTAGAGGTATGCCTGGAGAGTTCCAGCAAGACGAGAATAGTATATCAGGTTAATCTCAACTTCAGGACAATAAATCCGTATTTAGATATCCTTACGAAAAATAAGCTAATCGAGGTCAATGGGTCCGAGCAAACGCTATATAAAACCACGCCGAAAGGGCTGGATCTTCTTGATGCAATTAAGAAGGTCAATAGCTCATTAGCGAAGGAGTGATACTGACTGATATGCTGCTATCAGAATATGCCACGATGAGATGAGCAGAATTTGAAAGAGAAAAATATTGTTTTTAATAATGATTTTAAATGATAGAAACCTGCCTTTTTGTTAAAAATAATAAGATCATACGATCAATTGTTTCGCATATTTGATCAAGATTGGCCTGATGTCCGCATGAATTTTGGCTCTGTGCATGATTATATTAAATTATTAATCTGAATAGAAGCCATGAAAGAGAATGGACCAATCTTTTTATACTTCAAGCTACGTATTGAAAATGGGAATGTAGCGTGAATGAGATCATGGACAAAAGATAGACAAAAAACGGAAATGAAGTGGCAATGTACAAAATACATTCAACTAAAAAAATTGAGTATCATTTTGATCTCTGGGGCAGTGATGGCCATTGATGTCAATAGCAAAGGGATCGGTCGGCACAATTGTCGGCGAGACCACTCCACTGGCCTTTAAGTTCCTCATAAACAAAGAGGTCGGGCGAGGCACATATATCAAGGCCAAAGCTGATGGCAGGGAATGGATTTTGGCTCAGGTGGAGGACATCAAGAGGTCCAATTCCGCCTACAGTGTAAACCAGGCCTACGATGCAGCCAGGAATTACGATTCAAGAGAGATGATGATCGCTGAAGCGAGGGTCATTGGTGTCGGGAGCAATGGCAAGCTGCATCTGCCCACGAGTCCTGCCCGGCCAGGAGACCCGGTTTTTGTTGCTGATGAAAAGCTGATCAAGGCGACGCTTGGCCTTGCCAAAGGCGACATGTACATCGGGATGCTTCGGGGCTATGACATTCGGGTGGAGCTGGATGCCAATACGCTCGTGCAAAAGCATTGCAGCGTTCTTGCAAAGACCGGATCAGGAAAGTCGTATACTGCTGCAGTGATACTTGAGGAGCTTTTGGAGCGAAAGGTGGCTCTTCTCATCATAGATCCACATGGAGAATATGCGTCCATGAAGGAGCCCAACAAGGTGGGTGACTTCTCCAGGTACAAGGTCAAGCCCAGGGGCTATGATGTCACCATCTACACTCCTGGCGAGATGGCCATGAATCCCAGGGCCGACAGGCCGTTTCGGTTCAACGGCCTGAATCTGTCTGCCAGGGAGGTGGCAAAGATGATACCCCACGAGAGCGGCAGCAGCGGCCAGCTCGGACTGCTTTACGAGGCCATCAGCGCCCTTCGGGCTGAGACAGATGCATACACGCTTGAGGACATCATAGAGCAGGTGGTTCGCAGCAACTCCAAGTCGAAATGGAATCTTGTGGGGCAGCTTGAATCGCTTTTGGAGCTTGGCCTCTTTTCAGGAACCGAGACTCCGGCTGAGGAGCTTTTACGTCCTGGAAAAGCAGCGGTCATAGACATGACAGGCATTTTGCCGGAGCTGCAGGCCATGGTTGTGTCCAGGCTGCTGACTGACATCTTTGAGGCCAGAAAGCGCCGGCTGATTTCGCCCGGAATGGTTGTGGTCGAAGAGGCGCATAACTACATTCCGGAGAGAGGGACGGGAAACGCTGCATCCACCAATATCGTTCGCACAATTGCAGCAGAAGGCAGAAAGTTCGGGCTGGGGCTCATGGTCATCAGCCAGAGGCCAGCCCGTGTTGACAAGAACGTCATCTCTCAATGCAACACGCAGATCATAATGAGAGTCACAAATCCAAATGACCTGAAAGCCCTCTCAAAAGGCCTGGAGGGGATGACTGGCGAGCTTGAGGAGGAGATCAAGAGGCTTCCGGCAGGAGTGGCAATGCTCGTCAGCAATGAGATCGAGAGGCCGATCACAGTGAACGTCAGGCCCAGGAAGTCGAGGCATGGTGGAGTGAGCACTCAGATAGTGGTCAAGGAGAAGGCTGCACCATCGGGCGCAAGGGCTGTTCGGGGTGCAGAAAAGAGGCAGGCTCCGCCGTCTTCATCTGTTCCTGCAGGCGCAGCGAGAGCAAAGCCCATCAGAGAGAAGAAGGCTGGAGGGCTGTTGAAAAAGGTCTTTGGGACGAGAAGGGCCTGATTTGGCAGGGCCGGAGGTCAGGGGCCTGAATGGAGGAAGGAGCTTTCTGAAACGGTCATTGTGATCGTTTGCAGGGAGCATTCCATTCGCTCACAATCGCGGCCACAGGCAAGGCAGAACTACTACTACTGTGCCATCAGCGCCTCCATTCTGCCAGTAATTCACGCATGGTTGATGCACGGGGCGATTCGATCTGCTCGAAGATGTCCAGGGCCTGCCTGGCGCAGGCGACTGCTTCCGTGCGCCGGTCAAGTCCACCCAGGGCCAGGCTTTTTGCAAAAAGCGCCTCGGCCTGTCCTTTGCGGTATTCGATGTCTTTAGAGATCTTCAGGGCCTGATCG
>DAONDW010000081.1:0-7043 GCA_035402785.1 Methanothrix sp.
CGACTTTATGGCATCATGGCCTTCTACAATCGCCGTTTTTCCGGTGATATATCTCCTGGCTTCTTCGAACTCGTCTTTTATCTCCTCATATTCTCTTTTCATCAGCTCCTGAGATTCATTCTCACGCCCAAGTTGCCTGGCTGTGCCCTCAAGCCAGAGCTGTGTGGCCTTGATTCCATAAGGAAGAATGGTGGAGTTGAGAGGAGTGCCATATTTCTCACGCATAGCAGTCCCAATGGCATAGCCTATGTCCAGACATAATGTGCAATTGACAGCAACGCTTGGAGCCTGTTTGAGTTCGCCAAATGAGCAGTTTCCTGCGATGACTGAATGGACATCGCTTCCAAGTCCATGTATCAATCGCACTAGCTCCTTGACGTCTGTTGCCACCTCGGTCCTCTCCGGGCCCATCTTTCCGCCTACGATGTTCACCGAGTTCGATAGCTTTGCACGGCTCTCATCAGTGGGCGGGTCCATAAGCTCCGTTATCTTTTTGAAGACCAGGTCAAAACCGCTGCGATACTCGCCGGAAAAACCCTCGCAGTGAATGGTCATTATCCTGCAATTAACCTCAGACCTCATTGTCTCAACAACAGCATCTATGTTGTCTCCGATGATCCCGGTGGCGCAGCTCGAAGCCACGAAGATTATGTCCGGGCTGTATTTTCTGTCGACCTCCAGTATGGCGCTTTCCAGCTCCTTATCGCCACCATAAATGATCCTGCGCTCGTCGAAATTCGTGCTCACCACAGCTTCATAGGGCGATCCGCTGTTCCTGCAGTTGGTCAGCTTGTATGCCTGTTTCACTCCAAAAGCACAGCCACTGGGACCGTGGGTGATGACTATCGAGTTTCTGATTCCACTGAGGACCTTCATTGCGGTCCAGAATTTGCAGTGACGGGTGTGGCTGCCCTGCAAACTGGTCTTGATCTTTCCTTCCTTTGCCAGGCGATAAAGCTCGCTTAAGTGTCCATAAAATACTATGCTGTTTGAAAATGCGGTGCTTTCAGGCATGATGCCCTCCATTTGTCTGTTTAATTAAATTATATTCAGATGGCAAAGATCTTTTGGAGAATCTTCTGAACAGTCATCGGATCTTCAGGATTGTTAAAAGAAGATGCATGATTATTGAGCTTGCCAGCAGATCACAGCAGATATTCCTGGCTCCTGGACCATGCCGTTATCAGATAGTTCAATGAAGTATTCTCTGATTGTCTTCTCCATCTCCGGCGTCACCGGGGTGCGTCTTTCAAAGAGAGATTTTATATGCATGACTTTATCTTCGACAGATCTCTCGTAAGTGTACTCTATGATGGAAACGTCTGGCATTCTGCCCTTGCTATGCAGGATGCTGAAAATCAATGGATATTCGCTTATCGAAGGCCACTTTTCATCGCAGCCGGTCACCCGTTTCCACAGTGTCTCGACGTGTTTATTGCCGTTGGCCACATTGGCAACTATACAGCAATATCCCCGTGAAGCTTCTTCCATTCGTTGCAACTGATTCCATACATCCCGGAAGACCCAGAGCACAAGAGAGCTAATCACCAGGTCGTATCTGCCAGATATGCTTTTGAGATCGATCTCCTGCCAGGTGCTGCTGAGAATGCCAAAGTTGGTAATCCCGTCTTTGCATGCATTTTCTCTGATCTTATCGACCATGCCAGGGGCAGGCTCCACGGCATCGATTCTTCCAACCATCCTGCCAAAAGGAATGACAAATGTTCCGGGCCCAGCTCCGACATCAAGCACAACGGACTTTTGCGTCAGCACTTTTCCCCAAAGGACATTCAGGACTAGTCTGCCATACTCGAAATCATTGGAGCTGCGGGCATTGGAGAAGTCCGCTGCCCTTTTGCTCCAGTACATCCTATCATCACTATCAGCCAGCATGGTCTCCTTGTAGCGCTCGTAGTTCTCCTCCCATTTATTCTCCCAGTTCACTTCCATATCCAGTCAACCCCCCGAAGCTTTCACCAGATTCTGCTCATCCAGAAACCGTTTTTTATCTTGAACTTCCATCTGGCCTTGCCGGTATCCTCGAAACAAACAGCGATAAACGGTTGTGGTCCATGATAAATTCCGCATCCACTTAAATCAGATCTTTAGGCTAATTGAAGGGATTACGCTGCTGATGCAACAAAAGACCCGCCCCATCCAGGGGGCAGGCAGCTTACCAAACGTTCAGAACCCATTCCTTTTTATGCTTATTTTCCATATCTGTGAACAGAGTATTTGCAACGGTCTCGGCGAGCCATAGCGCACCGTTGTAACCGATAACAGGATGTCTGTACAGACCGGCACGGTCAAATGTTGGAAATCCAACACGCACCATGGGAATATTGTAGTCGATGGCTACAAAGCGGCCTTTAGAATGCCCCATAATCAAATCAAGTTCGATTTCTTTATCTCGCAAACGGCGCTCCAGCTCCCATAAATCCGCATTTAATACGACTTCCATTTCGAAATCCGCCTTCTCCTTGATCTCTGCAAGCCTCGGATCTTTCTTGTATGCGGGATTATCGTCTCCGAGCAGGAGAAGAACTGGCTTCATCTCGACCTCAAGACAGAACTGTGCGAGGCCGATGACCAGGTCAGGATCACCGTATATTGCCACTCTTTTATCTGCAAAGAACATATGCGTCAGGTCGACCATTCCGTCTATGGCCCGCCCCCGTTCTCTCACAAGGGACCTTGGTATTGGCTTTCCTGTCAGCTTATTGATATTCTTGAGAAAAGCGTCAGTATTCTTGATACCGATGGGTGTCGGCCCCACAATCGAGGGAACGTCGAACTCATCTCTCAGAAACTCGGCTGCGCTTCCACCTTCATATTTGCAGAGGGCTATTGAGCCTATGGCACCGGCGCTGTTTATAAAATCCTCCACAGTTGTGTTTCCAAAGGTGGTGATGGCTTTATCCGGCAGTATGGGGGAATCGAAGTCCTCTGTATCCATGAACACCGTGCCCTCAACTCCCATCTCTTCAAGATAGTGTTTGATCTCGACCACGTCGCCCGGATTTAGCCAGCCTGTGAATACATTGAGCTTGCCTGTTGGCTTTCCCTTCTTGGCCAGGTTTGAGATGAATGCTTGAACTGCTGCGTTGTAGCCGCTGACGTGGCTGCCGCTGTAGCTCGGAGTATGTACAGGTATCAGGTAAACCCTGCGATCCGGATAGCTGGCCTTCAGGCTTCGATTGATCTTCGTTATGGCACCCTCAACATCATCGCCTATCGTCTCAGTCGAACAGGTGGTAATGATGGGTATTATTCGAACGTGCGGATACCTCTTAACCAGGACGTCCACTCCATCTTCTATTCTCTTAACTGCCCCGAACACTGCAGACTCCTCATGCACAGATGTTGAGGCAATATCGAAATTCTCCTTGAAATGCTGGGCAAAGAGGAGCCTCACGAACATTGTGCATCCCTGGCTCCCATGCACCAGGGGAATGCAGTCTTTGACTCCTATTCCAGCAAATTGAGCGCCTGCCGGTTGGCAGTTGTACATTGGATTGATAATGCCGCTTCGTTTCTTATCTTTAATCTCACAAGCCATGGTCGCCTCCCTTGAAAATTGGAAAATTCGCTCAGATCAATAATTTTTCACACGAAGCTCGCCGTTCAGAGACCTGGTGACGGTGATGTCGAGAAGCTTCTCTTTGACGCTCTGCAAGACTGCCTTGACCTCGTCCCTGTCAAGGTCCTTTAGCCAGGGAAGACTGGCAGACAGCTCGGCTGCTACAACTTTTGCATCGGCATAAAAATATTTGTCCGCCATGGTCTCGGTGGCCGAGGGCTCTTTTGCCATGATCTCTCCAACCTTGGTCAGAATGCCATCTATATTCTCTTCCCTGTCCCAGGCCCTGGAGAAGAACTGCCACAGGCACTTTTCCTGGATCTCATTGAATATTGCCTCTGCGTTACTGTGCATATCCATCTACCCCGGAGAGGTCCTCTTCTGCCAGCCGCCAGAGAGGAGAGTTCATGGCGTTGTACATGTCCCTGGCCATGTTCACTGCGCCCTCGAATCCCATGTAGGGACCGTTGTGGTAGGCATGGCCATTTATATAGGGCAGATGCAGCTTCTTTACCAGGTCGCCAACTCTAGGTCCCGTCAGCAGCAGATCCGGCTTGACCTTCTCTATCACTTCAAAGAATTCAAGCTCATTTCCGTCGTCGATGTAGATCGTTCCAGTCCTGCCACGGGCAATGGCCTTCTCGAAGTCCTCCTGATGTCCGAATTTGGAAGACATGGCCACAACCTTCATGCCCAGATCATCTTCCAGCGCCTTTGTCCAGTGCCAGAGACGCGGTCCGCCAGTCCATATTGCCACCTTCTTTCCAGGCAGACGTGCCTTGTACCAATCGTACTTTGGTTTCCATTTTGCAATTTCTCTTGAGATCACTTCTTCAGCTTTGTCATCCAGTCCAAAGTAGGCGGCAACCTTTCTCAGCGCAATCTGACAGTACTCAAATCCCCAGGCATCTATATCCATTCTGGGAATCCCATAGCTCTTCTTCAGTTCATTGGCGATATATCCGGCAGATCTGGCGCAGTTGACGAGGTTGAGCTTGGCGCGATGCATCCCTCTGAGAGAATCATAGGTTGTGTTTCCTGTGAAGTGGGCGATTATCTGTATGCCCATATCCTCGAAGTACTTCTGAAAGACATAGCTGTCCTCCTGAATATTGTAGTCGCCAATGTAATTGATGGTGTAAGGACTTGTGATTTCAGGCTCCCAGGTTCCCACCTTCTCCCTCATCCAGCCGATGTTGAACTCATGATGTCCCTTGGACTGACTGACGCCTGCAAAGCCCGGACATTCCACCACAAATATGTCCACATCGCCAAGCTCAGCCTGGACCTCTGCTGCGACCTTCTTTGGATCGTCTCCTATGAGTGCTGTGGCGCATGTCGTGTAGACGATCATTCTCTTGACATTTGGCATCTCTGCAAATGCCTCGATCATGCTCGCCTTCAGGCGGCGCATGCCTCCAAATACAACGTCATTCTCCTTCAGGTTTGTAGACCAGACATATTTGAGCTGGAAGTTGTCGTTGTCACTCGGATAGCGTTTTGTGTGCCATGTATCATAAGCGCAGCCCACAGGACCGTGTATCATCTGGATGGTATCCTTAAGGACCCCGCCGATCACAAGTTTCGCTCCGCAATATGAACATCCGCGTTCAGACAACGTGCCTGGTATCGTTGAGATATTTGAACTTGGAAGAAACTGGGTCGTATCCTCGCCCATCTCTTTAATATAACAATGCCTCTTCCTCTCTGGAATGGCAGTGTCACAATCAAATAACACCAATGGCATTTTATATACCTCCTGTTTTTTTATTTGTAGTTTCTATAAATTTCATTGAAATGGCCTGTGCATGGCTTCTCAGGCCCCTCCTGGCATGGAGTTGGCCTCAGCCCTTCCCCTCCGAGTTTATCCTCGGGTGGTGCATCAAATACCTCTGATAAAATCTGATAAAATTTTGATATGGCTCATGTGCCATGAAATGGGATGCTGCACATCGATTCAGTATGATTTATCCAAGCGCCATATCGCCTTCTTCCTTCGTTCTCACTCTTATGGCGTTATCAATCGGGATGACGAAGATCTTTCCATCACCTATCTGGCCTGTCTGGTTCACCTCGATAATGGTTTTGACAACTCTCTCCATATCGCAGTCCCTGACGATGAGACTGAGCATTCTTTTGGGAATGTACTTCATTTTCATTTGATCAGACGCTGTGACCTGAGATGGATTTGGGATCCGCAGACCACGCTGCTTTCCTCTCCCCATGACACGATGAACGGTAATGGATGGAATGCCAATGCTTGCCAGGGCATCTTTGGTTGCCTCCATTTTGTTCATCTGGATGATGGCCACAAGCTCTTTCATTCTAAAGCCCCCGCTGGCCTGTTCTGATGGTATAGGCTTCCTCGACCGTATTTACGAAGATCTTGCCGTCACCAATGTTTCCTGTCCATGCACTGTCCCTGATGATCTTGACTGCTGCATCGAGCTTCTCGTCATCCAAAACCATCATTATCATTGTCTTTGGAAGGTTATCGTAGACAACGCTTCCTACCTGAATTCCCTTCTGCTTGCCACGACCAAAGACCTCAATCCTGGTAAGGGCAATAAAGCCGCCTGCTTCCAGTCCATCAGCGACCTTGTCCGCTGCCTCAGGCCTTAGAACGGCCCGGATCATCTTCATATCCAAACCCCTCGAATCATGTCCATCCAATATCACACATAAATTTTGAAATGAAACTCTGTTTGCTTTTGTTCACGGCGTTGCTTTTGTCTGAGGCTGCCATCAGCATCTATGCCGAAATACTGCAGGCCTGTTTGCCGGAGATTGAACGCCGATGAAAGCCAGCTCTCAGTCCTGAGAGGCCATCTCTGGCCCGGTTAGATCTTCTTCAAATCCATTTTGTTAAACGAATACGCTTAATTTACCTCCAAAGGGTAAACATATTACGACGATATAATTAACTATTTGAGATGTATTCTGAAGAGATATGGACATGACCTAAACGTTCCCATGCAGTCTGCAGGAGTTGTGCAGTGTGAAGAACAAAAGCTTACCACTGACAGTGAAATGATTTTTCTGTAATTTGATTATCAGAAGAAATTATTGCTGCATATCATGATATGTTTTTTTGAATAGTTTTATTGGTGGACACCGATCCTGACGACGCATCAATTGTATCTCAAGGAATTATGTGGTCTATTCGAGGTGCGAATCAGATCTGGCCATACTGCGAAAGCAGTTCTGAGTGCATTCGACATAGGGATATGATGGCTGTCTCACGCTTACCGGGACCAAGAACCGTTAGATGGCCATGAGTAGGTGCAGAAATGCAGTAGAAAATCAGTTAATGCTGGCAAAAATGTGCAAATCGCGGTCTGACGTGCTTTCTCAGGCAGGCATGATTGGGGGGTTCTGTGACTCATTATCAGTTCAACCTGCCTGTGTGAAAATTTGCCTTTATTGATTATCGGCCACGGACATCTTCTTGAAATCGTCTTCT
>DAONDW010000082.1:0-6999 GCA_035402785.1 Methanothrix sp.
GGCCTTCCTCTCGCTACTGAAGTCGCAAGCATCCGGCCTGTTTCCTTCGTGAAGGTAGTGCGCGTGGACGCAGGAGGTACCCTGAACGGCCTTCTCCTTCGCCAGGGCCAGGTCGCTGAGATGAGCCTGCTCGTATATCCGAGCCTCGTGGGAGAAGAAAAGCAGAAAGGCATCTTCGCGGACCCCAGACTGCCCGCTGCCAATTCGCCAGACCAGAGGAATGCGATCTCTCTTAAGCTCTTGCAGGTGCAACAGCTAGAAGGCGAAGTTGTCTGGCTGCGCTATGAGATAACGCCGAATGATGGCCCTTAAAATTTTGCTCGCATGGGCCTGGCCGGATTTGAACCGGCGGCCACTCGGTTATGAGCCGAGCGCTCTAACCGGACTAAGCTACAGGCCCAAAAGGAATGCGCCGCCAACAGGGCTCGAACCTGTGACATTCTGGTTACTGCTTTATCGCAATTAACAGCCAGACACTCTACCAACTGAGTTATGGCGGCTCGACACCCACCCTCGATACACAATGATTTAAGCCTTTTGATTAGAAAGGTGTTTTTCATGCGCGTGACGAAGAAGAATCTGCGTGGCGACGAGGGGGAAATCGGCCTGCTTCCAGAGTCGCTTGATGATCTGTGGCATCTACAGCATCTGATTTCCCGTGGCGACCTGGCCTTCGCGCTGACGCACAGAAAGGTTCCCTCCATCGCCGACAAGGCGCGCCCTGAGAAGATGGAGCGAAAGACGGTGCGCCTGGGCGTCAAGGTGGAGGACGTGGAGTTTCATATTTACTCCAACTGGCTGCGGCTGCACGGCATCATCAAGTCCGGAATGGATGTGGGGCAGTATCACACCCTGAATATCGAAGTCGGAACAGAGCTGTCCATAATCAAGTATCACTGGAGGCCGGACCTCCTGGCGCGAATCGATGAGGCTGTGGCAGAATCACTCCGCCCAAAGGTGGTCATCGCCCTGGTGGAAGAGGGCGAGGCCACAATAGGCGTTCTGCGCCAGTTCGGGGTGCAGATGGCTGCAGAGATGCGGCAGGGCAGCGGCAAGGGAAGCGGCGAGGACACGCGCGCGGGCTTTCTGCGGGATGTGGCAGAGGCCATTGACAAGACCGCCCAGGATGGAGCCGAGGTCATTTTAGCAGGCCCGGGATTCACAAAGGAGGATCTCAAGAAGGTGATCGATTCCAGCCGTCCTGATCTGGCAGGCAGGATTGCCATGGATGACACCTCATCGATCGGACGGTCCGGGTTTCAGGAGGTTTTGCGTCGCGGAGCGATAAAGAGCGTACTTGAGTCCAGCCGCATAGCCAGAGAGGCCAGGATCATCGAGGACCTCTTCAAGGAGATCGCCACTGACGGAAAAGCTGCCTATGGCAAAAAAGAGGTTGAGACTGCCAAGAACTACGGGGCGATTGAGACGCTGCTCGTACTGGATGAGCTGGCACGGCGCGGCTCCATGGATGAGATCATGCGCGATGTCAGCCAGGCGCGGGGCAAAGTTGTGGTCTTCAGCTCGGAGTTTGAGCCAGGGGACAGGCTGCGCTCGCTTGGCGGTGTGGCAGCCATTCTCAGATTCAAGATTGCCTGAGGCATATGAGGCACATATGAACTCAGGGCCTTTTGATAGGGGGTGGAAGGTTGGCGTCATGCGATAAATGCCAGCGCAGGGCTGTGATCTATCAGAGATATTCCGGGATGCATCTGTGCCGCGAGCATTTCGAGAGGGATGTTGAGCGGAAGGTCAGGGAAGCCCTGCGCCAGACCGGGCTCTTCGGAGGAAGGGTGCGTCTGGCCATCGGCCTTGATGGTGAAAGGAGGAGCGCAGTTGTCGCATATATCCTTCAGAGCCTCTTTTCGAGAAGAAGAGATGTGGAATTTCTTGCAATCATCATCGATCGGGCTGACGATGAGGGCAAAAGCACCGGAGAGGCACAGATTGTGGCTGAGAGGCTAAAGATGCCTTTTGTGGTGAGGAGCCTGCCAGCTTCAGAAGGCGAGCCAGGCTCTTTTAGGCAGATTCAGCAAACGCGCGAGATTATTTTTTCTGTGGCGCGGGAGCTTGGAGCGGGCGTTGTCGCCACAGGCGAGGACCTGGATGACCTGGCACTGGAGGTGTTCATCAGGTATCTGACTGGAGATGTTGCTCAGGACCTGAGCCGGTCGGGAGGCGGGGCTCAATGCATGAAGGACATATCCTGGATCAAACCTCTCGCGCGCATTCCCAAAAGGGAGGTGCGGCTCTATGCCATTGGTCGCGACCTGGGGCATGCTGAAAGCAGGTTGGACGGAGGCGATATGCTGCGCTGCAGGGCCAGAAGGCTGCTATCTGATTTTGATCGCAGGCATCCGGGAACCTGCTATTCGCTTTTGCGCGGCTGGCAGAGGGGGATGGCATCATTTCGGACTGGCGGCGGGCTTTTAGGGGCAAAGCCTTTAAGTAAAGATATGAAATAATCGACTTCTGCGCCTCGGTAGCTCAGCTGGTCCAGAGCGATTGACTTGTAATCAATAGGTCGCGTGTTCGAATCACGCTCGGGGCTTTTTCCTATTTTCTTCGAACCCCTGGCATATTCGGTTGTTTTCCAGGACTTCATTGGCTGTTTTATTACAGAGTTTCAAGAAATATAAATATTTCAAAAAAACTGACTTGGAGAGGAAGCCCTCCCCTGGATGGAGCAGATCCTGGGAAGGACTCGAACAGGGGGCAAAGATGATTTTGGAGGAGTTTCAGGGAGAAGATGGCGACATCATGACGCTATATCTCGTTTTAATCTTTTTAACTCTTTCAACTCTTTTTTGACTTCTTTATATCCAGCCTCGTTTTGCACCTGGGACAGGCTTTAGGCTTGCTCACCCGAGTCTCCCAACCGTAATGACATTTTGGACATTTCATCTGTTTCATATTAATACAGTTGTAATAAGAGTATTAATAACTTTCGATTGTATATCATCATCCCTGCAAGTTTTGCAGGCGCAAAGCCTTAATTGAATGGGCAGGGTAAAGAGAGAATTTCATGAACGAGATTTTGGAGATCCTTTCAGAAAACGCCAAAGCAACTCCATCCGAGATCGCGGCACTTCTCGGCAGATCCGAGGCTGATGTCGCAAGCGAGATCAAGTCCCTGGAGGATGCCGGCGTGATCCGAAAGTACATCACACTGGTCAACTGGGAGAAGCTCGACAAAAGCTATGTCTTCGCCGTATTGGAGCTGAAGGTTGCACTTCAGCGCAAGACCGGGTATGATGCAGTTGCAGAGAGGATCGCCAACTTCTCAGAGGTGGAATCGGTGCGGCTGATCTCCGGAGATCATGATCTGTCTGTCACTGTGCGGGGCAAGTCCATGAAGGACATTGCCTATTTCGTCGCTGAGAAAATCGCTCCGCTGGAAGGGGTTCAATCTACCTGCACTCATTTCATTCTCAAGAGCTACAAAGAGCACGGCGTGATTCTCACAGATAAGCCGAAGCCTCATAGATTGGTGATCACTCCATGAATCAAAAGCAGAGCCTGAAAAACGTGCCCGCCTGGAGTGCGGAACGGCATTTGAGCGGGGTGGTGCGCGCCATGCCGCCATCAGGAATCAGGAAGTTCTTCGATCTGGTAAGCGAGATGGAGGGGGCGATATCTCTCGGTGTTGGAGAGCCGGACTTCGTCACTCCTTGGCATGTGCGCGAGGCATGCATATATTCTCTGGAATCGGGGAACACCCATTACACCTCAAACAAGGGCATGCCTGAGCTGAGGGAGGCCATCTGCGAGCAGGTGCGAACAGACCTGGGGCTCGATTATGATCCTGCTGAGCAGATGCTGATCACGACTGGCGTTAGCGAGGCTGTTGATCTGGCCTTCCGGGCCACTTTGAATCCGGGAGATGAGGTCATTGTGCCTGAGCCATGTTATGTGGCCTACACTCCGGACATCGTTTTAGCCGGAGGGGTTTCCAGGACAGTTCCCACGAGAATTGATGACGAGTTCAGGCTGCAGCCTGAGGACGTCATGTCGGCGGTGACAGAGAAGAGCCGCGCGCTATTGCTCAGCTATCCGAATAATCCCACAGGAGCTATCATGACCCGCTCAGACCTTGAGGCTCTTGCAGATGTGGTGGTTGAAAACGATCTTCTCGTCATATCCGATGAGGTTTATGGCAAGCTGAGCTATTCAGGGAGCCACGTGAGCTTTGCGCAGTTGGAGGGCATGCAGGACAGGACGGTCATCTTAAACGGCCTGTCGAAGTCTCATGCCATGACAGGCTGGAGAATCGGCTATGCCATGGGAGACCCGGCTGTGATCGGGGCCATGACAAAGGTTCATCAGTACACTATGCTCTGTGCGCCGACGATGGCGCAGGTTGCTGGGCTTGAGGCACTTCAGAAGGGTGAGGAGGAGATGGTTCACATGAGGCACGAATACAATTTGCGCAGGCGCATGTTCGTCTCAGGGTTGAACCGCATCGGCCTGGACTGCTTTGAGCCGAAGGGAGCGTTTTATGCCTTCCCGTCTGTCAGGTCCTGGGGGCTCACATCAGAGCAGTTTGCAGAGAGGCTGTTAAAGGAGCAGAAGGTGGCGGTTGTGCCCGGATGCGTCTTTGGGCCGAGCGGCGAGGGATTCCTGCGCTGCAGCTATGCCACATCCCGTGAGGAGCTGATCGAGGCTCTGGATAGAATTGAGATATTCCTCTCAGGCCTTTAAAACAGGCCTCTGAATTTTTTTGATTTCGAGACGATGAAATATGCTAAAAGCAAAATTCAAGTCTGAGCAGACCGACCGGCTGGCAGGGGGGCTTTCTCGTCTGGGGCTGTCGCCCAATGCCTGGACGCTTCTTTCAATCGTTCCGGCCCTTGCAGGCATGTTTGCCCTGGTGTACGGGCGGCTGGCTCTTGGGCTCGTGCTCTTTTCCCTTTCGGCCTTCATAGATATTGTGGACGGAACTGTGGCAAGGGTTACTCATCAGGCCACGACCAAGGGGGCCTTCATAGATGGAGTGGTGGACAGGTATGTTGAGCTATTGCTCTATTTGGGGCTGCTCTATTATGTTGGCCGGGGCTATTATCTGGGTCTGCCAAATGAGGTCTGGTTCATGCTGCTCTTCTTCGGGTCGCTCATGACGACTTTTGTGAGGGCCTATGCCGATCACCGGGGGCTGGTGAAGGGCGAGGCGGAACTCAAGAAGATGGGCGGGCTTTTGGAGAGATTTGAGAGGCTGATGCTGCTTTACACAGGAATGTTTCTAGGGCTGTTCAACACGCAGTGGCTGATGGCGGTAATAGTCGTAACCGTGGTGCTGGCAAATGCCACGGCTCTTCAGAGGATAGCATTTGCTTTGAGGAGATGATGCATGGTGCATGATGCTGATCAGCCCACGATCATCTCTTCTCCAGGTGCATGCGGCTCCTCGATTCTCGATTGATTGGCCAGATTGGCGTGCGTCTGCTTTTCCATATCCGCCTCGATGATCTTTGAGGCATAAAAGGCCGAGATGGCATCATCAAGCTCGACGAGCTTCTTTACTATTGGACTTTTTTTATTTAACCTGTACATTCTGGCATGGCCAATTTCCCGTGTCATGATGACCAGTTCCAGAGATTGCAGTTTTGGCCAGACTGCAAATAGCGTTGAACGAGAGATCTCCGCTCCATTAGCGATTTCCGTTTTAGAGAAATCCGAGCCAGGATTGTCCAGGAAAAAATCCAATATCATGAGCGCAGGGTTTTTTATGCCAAAGAGCTGAAGCAATAGGGATTCGCCCAGAGGGTCTGCCATGTATATCACAGTATGATGAATAGGATGTTATGGTTTAAAAATATCTGCCTTGAGGTTTAAAATTATGGACTCGAATGAATTAATAATAATAAAAATAAAAAAAAGTTGTACAGACACGGATATTGGGGTGGAAGGCATACCAGCCTGGAGAATCTCCACAAGGGATTTGAGAAAAGCCTTCGTGGAGCAGTCAAAGATGCTGCTGAGGAGCTTATTGAGGATGGAATGCTTAGGAAGAAGCCCACAAGCTATGGAATTGAGGTTTCGCTCAATTCAGAAAAGAAGGCCGAAATCGAACAGATGATAAAAAGCATGGCTGATTATTATGATTAGTTTGTGCTGACCTTCTGGGATTGATGTTTATATCCAATGATGGCGCAAAGGAGAGCCCGGGGGGTGACGCGGCACAATTTTGCACAATTTTTCAGCGATGATGATCTCAGATGACAATTTCTGAAGTTGAATCTGAGACTGCCAATGTGCTTAAAAGCTTAATCGATTGGTTTGCATGAAGATGCGCCCATCAGATAGCCCCCAAGCCCGGTGAACCATAGAACCACTGGATAGGCAATAAATCTCTCTTCACCGCCTCTTCCAAATGCTTGCCAGAACAATGACGATCCTCCTGAAAACATCGCCATGAGGAGCACTATCAAAGAAAATACTCCAATGACTGCAGAGAAATAGGCAAATGGCTTTCCTGTGTGCCTGTAGGCTGCAACTGCGGACAGTGATGATGTCACAAAAGTGGCGAGGGCTACCAGTCCGTGGATGGCTCCGGTATCTCCCGGAAATATCCCCACACCCATTGCAGATATGCCTGCGATAGCAAGAATAATGCAAAATATCCGCGCTCCAGAGGCCCGGTGAATCAGATATGCGCTGGCGAGAATAAAAAGCCCCAATAAAAATGTCGTGACATTGAAAAGGAAGGCAGATGGCTGGATAAGCGATATGTTTGGCGCGACTGTTGAGGCGAGGTCGCTGAGGTCATTTGCCCTTGTGCTGTATCCCGGAAACAGCGTTTCGGCTGCCATGACGATCATGAACCACTGCAGGCCCCCGATGAAGAGAAGCGCTCCCGCAACTGTCATATTGCCTGACTTGGTGCTCAAGGGTCATTCCTCACGCAGTTTGTCACACACAATCATAATACTTATATCTTTGTGGTGGGATGTTGCGTCAATCAAATCTGTAAATATTTTAAATATATTGTAATAAATTCCGCCC
>DAONDW010000083.1:0-6983 GCA_035402785.1 Methanothrix sp.
GCCATGGGCTACATTGGAGCAACCGTGGCCATCGGCAGCATTTTGGGACCGACGCTTGGAGGCATTATCGTTGAATACCTGGGCTGGGAATACATTTTCCTCATCAATGTGCCCATCGGCATTGCTCAATTTCTCCTCTCAACCAGATATCTGAGAATTGAGGAGAAAAGGTCCAGCAGCCTGAATGTAGACTGGATAGGTGCAGTCACTCTGATTGCATTCATAGTCTCCATGATGGCGGCACTGGGTCAGCTCTCAGATAGCTTCTCATTTCAGCCTTCCGTCATAGCCCTGTCTCTCGTTTTTTTGGTCTCTTTCGGCATTTTTATAATCAATGAGTCAAGGCATAAGACGCCAATACTGGACCTCTCCATCTTCCGCTATCAGAGCTTCGTCCTGCCATGCATCAGCATGATAATATTCTTCGTATCCAACCTTATGATCTCGGTTCTGGGTCCATTCTATTTCGAGGGAGTGATGGGCTATACGGCTTCGCAAGTCGGCCTGATCTATTTGATAGTTCCGGCCATCATGGTAATAGGCTCGCCTGCGACCGGCTGGATATACGATAAGCATCAGTTTCGGTTTCTGGCAGCTTTAGGAATGCTGATCATGTCGCTCTCGACGATGCTTCTTGGATATATGGCGGCAAATGTAAATTGCGATCCGAAAATGCTCCTGGCGACATTTGTTTCAAGCGGCATAGGCGCGGTCTTATTCCAGAGCCCCAACAATACTGAGACCATGAGGTCTCTTCCCAGGTCCAAGATCAATACAGCTTCAAGCTTCACAGCGACCATCCGGAACATGGGGATGGCGCTAGGCGTCTCTTTTTCGGGTATCCTGGTCTCCATGCAGCTCGCTTCCGCCGGTTATAGCGGATCTCTTGTAGACGCAGGGCCGCTTCTGATTTCAGAGACCATAAGCCGGGTGATGGTTCTGGCAGGGGCGCTGTGCATGGTTGGCGTCATTGTATCGATCTATCGTGGGATGATCTCGGCCAGATTCGGAATGGCTGATTCAGGACAGCCGGGGATGCAGACGTCTTCCGCCCTCAGAAAGGACTGATGATATCTGATTCATATTTGGCTTGAGCTTCTGCAATCAAAAAAGACGACCTCAAGGAGGAGCCAAGCAGGGCAACGACCGTCTTTTCTCCTGCCTGTATGTTTCCCATGGAAAACTGAGTTATTTTCAAGCAATAGATATTGTTTTTTATCCGTTTCGTCTGAGCCCCTGCCTGGGCGCATGGGCGTTTTGTCGGCACGCACTTCCTATTTTCCTATCATTCCATCCGACAGCCTTCACACATATTTCACATGATATATTCAATTAGCTGAGGAGCGCAAACCTTTTAAGTTAACAATGGTTAACCAACCATTAAGGTGAAATGAGCTATGAGGACCGGGAATCTGATTGTTGTTGCTCTATTGGCTTTGATATCCTGCACATTTGCCCAAGACCCCATTGATGCTATAACTGGAGGGGCCGTCCAGGAGCAGATTAACACAATGGGACAGCAGCTCAAGCAAAGTGCAGTTCAACATATCGTGGAAGGCAATCTTACTGGAGAGCACATTTCACAGGAGTTCAATGAGAGCCTGAACCGAACCTCAGAACAGATTCAACAAAAGGCCACAGAAGAAATCAAAAGACAGGTTAGCCAACAGGTTCCGGGCTTTGAGTCCCTGATCGCTCTAATTGGCCTGCTTGGAGCTATTCTCATAAGAGCAAAAAGGAACTGAAAAAGCGAAACGAACTGCAACTGCAATGCCTATTCGATGACATATTATGAAACAGTCAGGCGAATTCTGATAATAATATTCGCATTGAACCTATTCGTGGCACTGGCTAAAGGTGGCTGGGGGATTTACACAGGATCCCTGAGCATGACCTCGGACGGATTGCATTCTCTATTCGATGCCAGCTCCAATATAATTGGCCTGGTTGGCATAACGCTGGCCTCCCGGCCACCTGATAGGGAGCATCCCTACGGCCATTCCAAATTCGAAACATTTGCATCTTTGGGCATAGCCGTTCTTCTCTTCGCTAGCTGCATGCAGATATTCATAGCAGCCGCAGATCGTTTCCAAAATCCATCTGTGCCAGATGTGACATGGCTTAGTTTCGGGATCATGGCAATGACGCTGGCTCTCAATGTAGGGATTTCCGCATACGAATATTCCGTTGGCAATAAGCTAAAAAGCAGCATCCTGGTAGCCGATTCCATGCATACCAGAAGCGATATCTACGCTTCGATAGGAGTTGTCGGTGGTTTGGCTGCGGTCAAGATGGGATACCCTATTGCCGATCCCATCATTGCCCTGCTGATCACCGGATTGATCATCTTAACAGGCTTTGGGATCATCAGGGATAGCTCCAGGGTACTGCTGGATAAGGCTCTGATAGAAGAGAGCGTCATATTGAAGCTGGCTTTGTCTGTGCCAGGAGTGTGCAACTGCCATCGCATCCGAACGCGCGGAGCACCAGGCCAGATGTATGTGGATCTTCACATCTGCATGGATTCATCTCTATCCCTTGATATGGCTCATAAAGTGAGCGAAAATGTCGAGAATTTAATCAGAATCTCCATCGAGGGCGTAGAAGATGTGGTGGTTCACATGGAGCCGGACGGCTATTTCAAACAAAAAGATTAAAAACTATGAAAATGCCTGCGATCGGCCAGACTCTGATCTGCATGACTGTTAAGATATAAGGCAGTCATGAATTAGGAAGTCATGAATTCGATGATCCAGGCAATCCTCGCAATGTTCATTGATAAGTATAAATATTTTGGGCAGATAATATCTCCGTCATGAAAGACGCCCAAGAGAAAATCGGCTATCAAGCCGGTCACTGTGGCATCGTCTGCAGCTCATGTCCGCTGGGCAGTGGAACTGTGGCTGAGAATGCAGCCAGGACGAAAAGGCACATTTCGGAATGCAAAATTCCCATGTGGTCGCCATTTGTGCCTGGTGGGGAGAGCATCGACTGGATGGCAGTGGACCGGGGCCTGGAATGGATGGAAAAGAATGCCTGCTGCGCAGGATGCGCCAATGGCGGCGGCCCTCCAGACTGCACAATCAGAATCTGTGCCAGGGAGAGAGGCTACGATCTCTGCAGCTCGTGTGATGAACTGGATGGCTGCAGCAAATTCGAGTGGCTCAAGGAGCATGGACCAGCTCTCAAGGAGACGCTGAAGAAAAACCGAGGTCTGTCCATGGAGGAGTACGCCAAAAAGATGAAAGACAAAATGCCCTGGTGAAATGCTCAGGTCTCCGGTGCTCCGGCTGACAGAAGCCTCTGCAGCATCATCATTTCACTGAGGCATGGGCGAAGTAAAGCAGGTTTGACACCGTCCGTTCTTTATTCGCACCCTGGAAATAGGCCTTCCGGTAATCCTCGCTGGTTACGCTTTCGATCTGACTGAAGCCTCTTCTGGCAAGGAATGCCTCGACATCATTTTCCTCGATGCCGAACAATAGCGGCTCTCCCTGATCTGCAACATATTTCCTGACATTTGCGGCAGCCTCCAGATCGCTGGTTCCATCAACGAGGGACTTCGGATAGTAATCAAAGATAATCCTGCTTGCCTTTCCTGAGAATCTCACAATGAAGGACAGCGTCTCATCCACGGAGATTGGAGGTATGTACATGATCAGACCCTCCAGGACAAAGAGCGTCTTTTTGGATCTGTCGTATCCTTTTTCCAGCAGCTTTTCGCCCAAATTATCGCACTCGAAGTCAACTGGAACATAGAGAACGTGCCCCGGAAGCTGGCCGAATATCCTCTTGATCTTTTCCTGCTTTATTGCCTGAGTTGCAGGATGGTCCACTTCAAAGACCCTGATATTCCTGCACCCATCAATTCTGTAGGCACGGGTGTCATATCCGGCTCCTAAAATGACCAGTTGCTCCACACCATCGGCAAGCGACGCTTTTACGAAATCATCGAAATATCTGACTCTGGCCCGGATCGAGTTTCCAAGGCCTGGAAAGAGGCGCTCGTAATGCTCTTTCATCTCTTTGACTTTCTGCGGGTTCTTGCGGGCGAATTCGAGCGTATTCTGATCGATGAAGTAAAGCGCATACGGGTCGTAGCAGATGCGCCGGCCTTCAGGCAGAGAGGATTCGACGACCCGGTGCAGAGCAATCATTTCCGCCATCTTGCTTGGCCCTTTTTTCATGGCATTTGCATTGGTTGAGGTCCTATTGATTGTTGATTCCGTCATTAGTATAATTCACCTCATCATGATTTATCTTCGCTATTTCTCTCAGATTATCTCTCCAGTGCTTATTCTCTTTTCTTTTTAGTTCCTCTTACAGCACTCTTTTCTCTTTTCAGTCCATCTTACAGCATTCTTTTCAGTTTTACTTACGGAACTCATTTCGGTTGTTTATTCAATTATCTATTCAACACTTAAACCAGTTATCCTTCCGATTCTCTCTTCAGCGCTCAGATCAAATTCTTTATCCAATGATCTCCGGTGAGGGCAGAAATTATGCAGCATTCATCAAATAAGCGTCGCCAGGCCAAATCCAGCTATCATCGCTCCGGAAATTCGGTTTATCCACTGCATTCCTCGCTGGCTGCATCTCTGCCGAAATGCTCCGACACCACTGCTCAGGATGAGCCACCACATGGCTGATCCGATGAAAACTCCAAGGACAAAAGCGCCTGAGGATGCATAGCCATTTCGGGCGCCACCCAGGCCAAGTCCTGCAAAAAACGCAGCAAAAGAAAGGATAGTCATGGGATTTGTGAGCGTCAGGAATAGTGTAGTGGCATAAGCATGAATCAGGCCGTCTCCTTTTGTTGGCAAGGCTGTCTGCTCTGTGGGTCTTGCCAGAAGAAGCTTGAAACCGAGATAAATGAGATATAATCCACCCATGAGGCGAAGCAATAATTGCAGGCCGATCATGATATTCAAAATATAGGTCAATCCAAATCCTGCTACACAGCTAAATGCTGCATCAGCAGTGGCTGCCCCAAGGCCAGAAGCGATGCCTGACAGCCTTCCTTCTGCCAGTGTTCTGCGGATGCACAGCAGGCTCACTGGACCGATTGGCGCAGCTATCGACAGGCCGATGATAATTCCTCTCTCAAGAAATGCTGTATCCATTCCTGACATTATCTGAAGAAACATACTTATGAAGGCCATTGCTGGCATCATCGGCAGAGAATGCAGAAATAATTGAGACGAAAAGCCAGGATTCTTTGCGGCTCAGCAAAGTCCACCAAATGTTTGCATAATTGAGCAAGAATTTGCATTTATCTATTGTCTCCTGCAATTCTACAATAGCTATCGATGCTTGGATCAGTTCATACAGGAAAGACCTGTCTCTCCTGCGGTCCATCATTCGCGATGCATAAAATGCAACTGCAGAACATGCCGGTTCTGCCGATTATGATCTGATCTGGCTCTGACAGGTGCTGTTAGAGAAAAAAAATCACGTGGGCTCAGGATAAGCCCAGGTTCCTTCTATTTCCAGGTTGAAGAATTTCTTCAGGTATTCTCTGTTCATCTCTGCAGGAGAGAGGTCCTTGAAGAGATCCGGATGCAGCCACCTGGCAATGTAGGCATGACCTATGACCCATCTTGGCCCGGATGTGAGATCCCTGTCGATCAGGCAGACGTTGCCGTTCTTGACTGCATTGATGGATGAAAATCCGGATACATTTCTGTCATTGATGAGCTTGGCCTGCAGCACCTGCATGTCAGCAGCCGTCTTTCCCATTCCGCTTCCATTGCCCTTCATGAGATCCAGGATTATGAAGTCCGGGTTTTCCTTCAGCAGCCATTCTGGCTCGATGGTTATGGAGGCACCGGGCAGATCAGCAGCAATATTTCTGCCGCCGCATCCTTCTGCAACCCTTCCTGCCACCTGAGGTGTATAGGCAGTCCATTGCTTCTGATCGGAATTGGATTCATAATAGAATGTGGGCATATCGTTTTCTGCGAGGTCTTTGGTCCTGCTATCGACGACCTCATCATATTGATGCATCCAGGACAGGAGATCGTCCACCTCTTTGGTTTTGCCAAGGATCAGGCCCATCATCTTGAACTCCTGGTTCATCGTGTCCCTGTTGGTGCAGCCTATCACAAGGACTGTGATATTCTGGAATTTCTCCTGGATATCGGCGGCGGTAGTTGCTTTGCTTGTTGGCAGCAGCACCAGGTCCGGGTCCAGCAATAAGATCTGCTCATAATTTATCTCTCCAGCATGAACTGCGACCTCGGGTCTGTCTGCCAGATCAAATTCAGGCATTCTCTCGTGAAATGTCTTGTCCACAGCCACAATCATATCCTGAGTTCCCAAAGCCAGAAGAGCTTCGGTGGTGCGGTAGTCTGTGGAGACGAACCTTTCTACCGGAAGCTTTACAGTGAGAATTCTGCCGGCTGAGTCGTTGATTGTTATCGATTTAGCCTGATTGCTCAGCAGGTCCTGCACCTGTGCGATATCTTTGTCATCTATGATTCCATCGTGGTTGGCGTCGGCATATTCAGTGCTGGCCATTTTGCCGCCAATGATGTCCTTTAGTGCTGTGATATCGGATTCATCCAGGTTCGGATCCATATTCGCATTTCCAAAAACCTTGAGCGTTTCTTCGGCCAGCGCCGGGATCGCAAGCCACAGCGTCAGGCAGAGGAGAACAGTCAGCATAAGCCGTTTGCTCATTCTATTCATTATCATTTCCTCCATATTGATCTCATTTAATTTTATTGAATGCTTTAGGATCAAATATATGATCATAAATTCATTCTCATTTTGAAAATAAGTTATTACTATTTAAGTATTTCATTTGAAAAAACGATAAGCTATATGGATAAAATCTTTTAAAAAATAACAAAAAAGAGAAAAACAATGGCTATGCCTTTCATATAATGGCTATGCATATCAGGAGATCTGTAGTGGTTTATGTCTTTTTATCTCCTGGAGACCGATGGAGACTGAAGCAGATTAATGGTGATTGATATTGA
>DAONDW010000084.1:0-2597 GCA_035402785.1 Methanothrix sp.
CAATATCGCGTATTTCAATATCTCTAGGATATTTCTCAAGGAACATCTCTTCGATTACCTTGTGATGGATCCCATCGATGACAACTCCCAAAATGGTTCCACATATGAGCACATAGGCTGCAAATTCTATCAATATGCTGTAGTTATCGCTGGTCAAATATTGAACCAAAGGCAATGGACTCCATATATCGAGCACCATAAACACAGTAATTGCAGTGAAAAAGCCCGGAAATACATGAGAGAGCATGTGCTCAAAGGTCAATTGCTGTGGGATGTCAGCCATATTTAACTGCTTAATTAATGCTCAAACAATTTATAATCATCCCTCTCCCTCACCATCTCTGCCAGCTCCTCCACCAGCGCGGGACTGATGTCTGCGAGATTGACCCGCCTCACTGCATTTGGGACATCTATGTCAGCCATGACGATCTTGGGAAGGCTGCTGTGCTTGAAGCCCTCCACCACTGCATAGTCCATGCCCTCTGCCTCCAGCTCAGCCAGGGCAGAATCGAGGTCTCCGCGCTCTCTTTTGACTATGAGCCGGGCGGTGCCAAGGCCCATGACCATCTCAGCTCCAGCATCAAAGTGACGCCTGGTGTCTCCCTGGTCAACAGGATGATCCACCATGTTCTTGATGGTGCCGACCCTGCCGTATTTTGCCAGCTCTGCGACCAGAGCGCAGACGAGGGTAGTCTTTCCAGTCTTCTTGGTCCCGACTACGGATATCACCTTCATGAGCGCCTCATGTCATGCCTGGAGAAGCTCTATCAGGAATTTCATGAATCCCATCAGGTCAGACACTCTGATGTTTTCATTCAGCCCGTGAATGTTGCTCTCCAATTGCCTGCCAACTCCAAAGACGCATGTTGGAATGCCAGTCTTCTCTGTGGCATAGGCCTGATCAAGGCTTCCCTGAGCGCCTGACAGACGCGGATAAAAGCCCATGCCCTTCTGGACTGCCTCTCTGACCTCAGTCACCCAGGCGTGATCCGGATTGACCATCATTGGCGGATAGCCCGGATAGAATTTCAGCTCGTATTCGATGTCCAGGGGTTTGAGAGCACGCTCGATTTCGGCCATTGCCTCATCCATGCTCTCCTCAGGGATGACTCTTCTGTCTCCCCTCAGAGTACAGCGGTCTGGCACTATGTTCTCCTTGATGCCTCCATTGATCATTGTGATATTGAGTATGGGCATGAGGTTCATCTTGCCGACTGATTCGAGGGCTGTGCTTGATCGGACTGCAGATTTCCTGGACTGCACATCCTTTTTCAAAGCCATAATGGCCTGCATGACTGGAAGGGCTCTCTCCACGGCATTGGTGCCCAGGAAGCTTGAGCCGCTATGCACAGACCTGCCATGCACGACCACGTCCCAGGTTATGATGCCATTGCTGCCAATGACCACGTCATCGCAAAAGCCATCCATGCAGAGCATCATGTCTCCTTTAACCTGTCCGAGGTCTGTGAGATAGCAGAGGCCTGAATAGCCGCCAACCTCCTCGTCGGTTGTCAGGAGAACTGAAAGGTTGTACTTGGGCAATCCCTTTTCCAGAAGCGCTCTCAAAGCTGCAATGAGGGCTGCAACCGAGCCCTTGCAGTCCGAGACTCCACGACCGTAAATCCGCCCGCCCTTCGAGACTGCCTGAAATGGATCTGTATCCCATTTTCCTTCAGCCGGGACCACATCCAGATGGGCATAGATGACCAGTGTCTTTTCCCTTCCGGCCTGAAGGTCTGCCCGCAGATTGAAGCGGTCTCCTTTCAGTCTGCTGTCAGTGCATCTGGCTTCAAAGACCTCCTCTGGCATGGCCAGCTTCTGGGTAAAAAAGCCCATCTCCCTGAAAATGGGAACCAGCCAGTCTATGATCTCCTCATAATTGCTGCCCGGCGGGGCCACAGTCTTGAAGCTGATTATCTTTTTTATCAAATCCAAAAGGTATTCTTTGTCGGATGGGTGGATCTCTTCTGGCATGTGCTCCATTAAGTCGGGGATGCTATTAAATGCTTCTGAAATCTAATGAGAAACCAGCCCGACGATGATTATGGTTGCAATGCCTACCATTATCATCTGAATGCCGGAGACGATCGGCTTTTCATCGCTGATCCTGGCAAGGAATACGCCTAAAGTGAAGAGAATGGCGAGAGCCAGGCCAAGTGATAGGTAAAAGGCCCATAGCATACTGATGCCTGGCACAAGGAAGTATGGCATGACAAGTATGGCTGCGCTTAATGCCGGGCTTATGCCGTCAACCACAGCCACGATGATTGAAGCGAACTCTGTCGCCCGGGCATAGTGGGTGTCGTTCATGTTCTGAAGCATTGCCATTTCGAGCTTTTTCAGATCCCTCTTTCGCTCAGCTCTCTCTGCAAGATAAGCCCCGCTGATGCCAGAGATGCCCATCGCAAGGCTACCTGCAATGCATGCTGTGATTACGATATGCGGATCCGCCACGCCAGAGAAATGAGCACCGATGACCACGCCCATGATGGTGAGAGCACCATCGAAGGCATTCATGACGAAGAGACGCCGGGCTATCTCATTGGCTTTGCTGGTCTCAAGATATTCACGATAGCGGGCTATTCTCTTGCGCATGT
>DAONDW010000084.1:2697-5544 GCA_035402785.1 Methanothrix sp.
CTATTTGATGAGGCTTCTTCCAGTCATCGCTTTTGGCTGATCGATATTCAGAAGCTTCAGAGCAGTTGGAGCGATGTCAGCCAGGACTCCGTCATCACGCAGTTCAATCCGTTTTTTGCCGTCGGATTTATCGGACTTGCGAGAGTCGTTCATGATCAGGGAGAAGGGCACAGGGTTTGTAGTATGAGCTGTGTGGGGCTGGCCTGTGGCCTCATCTTTCATCTTTTCTGCGTTGCCATGGTCTGCTGTGAGCAGGACTGCACCACCTTTCAGGAGGATGGCATCAACTATTGCCCCCACGCAGCCGTCCACTGTCTCCACAGCCTTCACTGCGGCATCGAATATTCCTGTGTGTCCAACCATGTCCGGGTTTGCGAAGTTGAGAACTATCAGGTCATACTTTTCGGCGCTTATGCGAAGCAGCACCTCATCTCTGACCAATGGAGCGCTCATCTCAGGCTGCATGTCATAGGTGGCAACCTTTGGGGAAGGAATAAGGCAGCGGTCTTCTCCTGGGTTTGGCGTCTCCTTTCCGCCGTTGAAGAAGTAGGTGACATGGGCGTACTTCTCTGTCTCTGCTATTCTCAATTGCGTGAGGCCAGCACGGCTGATGACCTGGCCGAGGGTGTCGTCCAGGTTCTGGGCAGGAAAGGCCACAGGCACCTGCAGGGTGGCATCGTACTGGGTCATGCAGGTATAGTGAACGGTTATCGGTTTTGTGGCAAAGCCTGTGAAGCTCTTATCCACAAAGGCCCTTGTGATCTCGCGGGCCCGGTCCGGACGGAAATTGAAGAATATGATGCTGTCATTATCCTGGATCAGACCATCTCTATCTATCAGGGTCGGCTGAAGGAATTCATCGTTTTCGCCACGATCGTATCCGCTCTGTACAGCCTCCTGTGCTGTCCTGGCTGAAAGGCCCTGGCCGTCAGTCAGACAGCGGTAGGCCTTCTCAACCCTCTCCCATCGCTTATCTCTGTCCATGGTGTAGTAGCGGCCTGAGACAGTTGCCACGCGGCCCACGCCTATCTCTTTGATCTTCCCGTCGAGGTCCGCAAAATAAGCAAGAGCGCTTCTTGGAGGAACATCCCGTCCGTCCAGGATTGCATGCACATAGACTGAGGTGAGCCCAATCTTCGCTGCCATCTGCAGGAGGGCATAGAGGTGAGTGTTGTGGCTGTGCACGCCACCGTCTGAGAGAAGGCCTATCAGATGCAGCCTTTCTCCTTTGTCTCTGGCATGGTTCATGGCTGAGAGGAGGACCTCGTTTTCCGCGAGGGTGCCATTTTCCACTGCCAGGCTGATTCGAGTGTAGTCCTGATAGACGATTCTGCCGCCACCGATGTTGAGGTGGCCCACCTCTGAGTTGCCCATCTGGCCACGGGGAAGGCCCACAGCCAGGCCTGAGGCCGAGAGGGTGGTGGTTGGATAATTATTCCAGAATCGTTCCAGGTTGGGCTTTTTGGCCCTGGCGATGGCATTTCCCTCCAGAAGGGGGCTGATGCCGAAGCCGTCCATGATTATGATTGCTAAGGGCTTCATCTCAGAAAAGAGATGGTTGCAGCAGATATTAGACCTTTTCTTTGTAGCCCTCTTTGCCGATGAGTGGAACGAAGATCACATCCATCTTCCGCGCCAGGGTGAAGCGGTCATCGCTCTTCCTGGTCACAAGATAGAGGATCTGGCGGTCCTGGCCCACTGGAAGAACCATCCTGCCGCCGATCTTGAGCTGCTCTTTGAGCGGCTCCGGGATTCTCGGAGCAGTGGCAGCCACGCTGATGCAATCGTAGGGAGCATGCTCTGGCAGGCCGGGGCTTCCGTCTGCCTGGATGACTGTGACATTTTCTATGCCGGCTTTCTCAAGATTCCTGCGTGCCTGGGCTGCAAGATCGGAGATCCGCTCGACAGAGTAGATGTGGCCCTGCGGACCGACGAGCATAGCCATGACTGCAGCGTGATAGCCGCATCCTCCGCCGATTTCAAGAACTTTGTAGCCTGGCTGCAGATCGAGAAGCTCGCACATGATGGCCACCATATGCGGCGCTGAGATGGTCTGGCCCTGGCCGATGGGAAGGGGCGTGTCATCATAGGCCCGGCTTATTAGCGAATCAGGGACGAACAGCTCCCGATTTACGCGATTCATGGCGGATATGACTCGCTCTCCAACGTAGTCGGAGAGGCCTCTCATGAGCTGTTCCCTGTTCAAATCTCTCTGCCCCACACCCGCTGGATGTCTTTGGCCTCGGCTGTATCTGCGAAGCCCTCGCCTCGAAGCTTGATCTTGACGATCTCAAATCTGGTTCCCTTTATCTTTCTGGAGTCTCCGACCTCGAAGACCTCATTGCCAGGGACGCTTATCTTGAATGGACGTGTCTGGCCGTTGTTGTAGACTGAGACCCTGAGAGGCACCTGGTCTGTTGCCCTGGCCCAGACGGTTTTGACCGAGTCAGCCTGAGCGCTCTGGACTCTTCTGTCAGTCTCCAGGGACGATATCTGGGTCATGACCACCTCTTTGGCTGGGTCGTCTACCAGAAGCTCATCTCCCACTGTCAGGATATCTCTGGCAGGGATTTTTATGAAGTAAGGCGCAGACTGCTGATCGTTGCTGACGATCACCTTCAAATTGACCAGACGCTCGCGCTCAATCTGAACGGAATGGACCGTTTCGCACTCCTCGCAGCGCACCAGGTTCTCCTGTCCTGATTTTATAAGGGAATGGTCTGTTTCATTACCGCAAACCGGGCAGAAGATCTGATCATCGAGCATGAAAGAATATGGGCCTGCGGAGTATATAAAGCATGACTTCATGGACTCGCGGCTTTTTTTGGATTGGGTGGATGACGGTGG
>DAONDW010000084.1:5644-6876 GCA_035402785.1 Methanothrix sp.
GGAAAACGGTGTGTGCTCAGATGGCCGGGATCAGCTTCTAATTTAAACAACGGAAAAATTTTTTAATGAAGACGAATTATCTATACATATGAAAGAAGTTCTTGGTGATGGCAGGAATTCAGCCGCTGACAGGAGCGGGGACGAGTGCTGCCGCATTGCAGAGAGCATGATTGAGGAGATTCATCAGATCGCATTGCCTGAGAAGCCCGGAATCATTTCCTCAAGCAGGGGTAAGAGCATTGGTTCATTCAGGAAAAAGCTTCTCCGCCAGATCAGAGCTGCCAGAAAGCTGGCGGCAATATGAACCCCTCATGATATCATTTTAAGTGCATTTCTGCATTATTTTGGTTCATCATGATATTATTCTATTCAATTATTGACTTATCTTTATCCCAGCATAAGAGCGTCATCGAAATATATCCGAAATTTTCTCTGACAGGGAAAAATTCAAATAATGAAAAATTATATTAATTATGTAACGGAGCTATTAATTCTCACGAAAACTATTTATATTAATCTAGTTACTAATTTGTTGTGGACTCTGACTCGAAGGCCTGTTCTATCCCAAAATCATGCTCTGAGGTGGAGGTGGACCTCAAGAGGCTGGACCGCATGCTTCAGTCGGCTCACCGAAGCTCCATCGATGTAAAGGATAGCTACGACTTTTACGTTCTGGCTCTCAAGGAGTTCAACAAGGAAAACCTCTCCGAGGCTTTTCTGGATTGCGATCGCGCCAGGTATGAGCTGACCTCAGCCATCAACGATGCCAAGATCAAGATCAAAGGCTCCCGTTTTCACAGTCTGCGCACCCTCTCGTACTTTTTCAAGCTCTACGGGCTTTATGCCGTGGTCTTTGCGGTACTGGCAATCGCAATCTTCAGCATATTGATATACAGATTTTCCGGGGTGACTGTGCTTGGCGTGCCTCTGTGGTCATCGTTTTTCGCTGGCCTCGGCTCATCGGCCCAGATTCTGACAGGCGTTGCAGACGACCTTCGCCGCTACGGTCTCGCGTCGCGCTACAAGAGGCTGTGGTACATGGCCATTCCTCTACTCGCAATGATCTTCGGCTACATGGCCTATCTGGTCTTCTCTTCTGGAGTGATCGCCATGAACGACGACTCTCAGAGCCGGGATTTCTCCATCATGTTCATCTGCTTTTTGACCGGGTTTTTGACGAAGTGGATGATAGGCAGGCTGTCGCGGATGTCAAGAGAGATCTGATGCTGTCC
>DAONDW010000085.1:0-6847 GCA_035402785.1 Methanothrix sp.
CCGCCAGGGACCAATGCTTCTACCATATTAGCCAATGCTTGTCACCTCTAAATTAGTTAAGCTTCATCTTTGCTGAGCACGCGCACGTGATCTCCCCGTACAGTTATGGGGATGGGCACCATAGCTTCAAAGAGTTCCACAGTAATCTCTTCCTTGGCAACATCTACTCGTTTGACCCTCGCCTTCTCACCTTTGAACGGGCCCGAAATAAGCTCTACTATTGCCCCTTCATTGATTCCAACTACGGCGGGCTTGGGAGATAGAAAGTGCTCAACCTCTCCAATATTAGAGGCCCCTTTTATCACAGAGCGTGCGTGTGGTATTCCTTGAATTGCCTGGTCTACGATCTCCGGAGCCGGGGACTCCACAAGAACATAGCCCTTCAGCACATCTGGTACCAGCAGTGCCCTTATATCATACTTTTCCTTGCGTGCTATCTGGGCGATCATGTTGGCCACTGATCGCTCTTGATTCGCAGTGGTCTTTACAACATATATGCTGGTCTCGGACATTCCGCCTTCTTAGACGAAGCCCGTGTATAAAAAGGTTTGTAATACAATGGAAATCTCTTTATAGTATAAACAAGGGTGTTTGCATGGGGTGTGTATCTTAAAATGAGTGGCAGGACTGATCAGCTTCGGAACCTCGTTATGAAGATTGGAGCCACAACCAAAGTCGTGGAGAAGCAAGCCACCCGCCATGGTAGTCTCCGAGGAAGCGGCGAGATCGAGCGCGCTTTGTTGGGTGTAGTCCAGGAGATGATCAAGCAATATGGCATTCAGACCAAATTGACCGCCGAGCAATTGTCATCTGTAGTTCGACTTTTCTATAAGGGGCTCAGCGACACAGAGATCGCAGAGCAACTGGGGGATCGCGCCCTCAACAAAACAGTCAGCAGGGCCAGAATCAAACTTCATTTATTCAGGGAGACTGATTTAAAACCGCCTTTCGATAGGGATGAGTTTCTCCGCCTGACCAATGCCAATAAATCCGTTAAAGAGATGGCCGAGAATTTGAGGGTAGCGCCATCCACAATCTCTGAGTATAGAAATATATTCGACAGCCAGAAGGCATCCGAACGGGACGGCTATACAAAGCGCTTCCTGGAGATCCTATCTGATCAGGATGTCTCGGAGCGCATGGTGACTGCACATACCGAAGACGGCCTGCAGGACACCATTGACACAGATTACGAAGCGGCGGAAGCATAATCGCGGCAATCGTGTGAGTATCCAGGCATTTGCATAGCTGTAGCTTCAGCTGATGCTTTTGCCACCTCATCTGGCATCATGCTTTTTTCGCGCATCATTCAGCAGATGAGCCTGGCCAGATAAAGCAGAGCAATTGTCAAAAGCCACTCTCCATCTATGAAGAACTCCAGAATGGAAGGACAACTGGATTCACTGAAGCTGAATATGAAGATGTATTCGGTCAATATCAGCAGGGAAATGATGAACAGAAATCTTCCTTTGGTAAAGAGAAGCAATGGCAAAAGGGTGCAGTTCAATGTCAGCAATATCTTCTTGGTTTTTTGAGGCCCCAGAACTACAGGAATGGTTCTCACACCGCTTTCCCGATCTCCGTTGACATCCTTCAGATCGCATAATGTAGAATTTATAAAATCCTTAATAACCATAAGATACACGATTGATGCCACTGGCAAGAATTGAATAGCATCCAGGGTGACCGCAGGCATCAATGTGCAGACAATTGCCCAGGATAGCCCAACTACGATGTTTTTAACGAACGGAATATCCTTTAAACGGGGCAATGAAGGATGAATTTGCGAGCTATAAACGCAGTTGGCGATGAATGGCACTAATAATATTAATACAACTTGAGGTTCATTGCTATATGCCAAAATGGCTGATAGAATAAGTGACAGGACAGAAATGATCAGGATAAATCTCTCTCGGCCCTTTAAAAAAGAAACCCTGTCTGGCCGGTTGATGGCATCCTCTTTTATATCGGTGAGTTTGTTAATGCTATAAATGCCAAACGTTAACAGAAAAACTGAAAAGCAAATCGATATATTGGGCGGGGCGCCCAATAGAATGTATCCTCCCATTGTTTGGAAGAATCCGGTGCATGATATCAGCAGGGAGCTTACTGCGAGGAAACTGAATACTTTGCTCAACCATTTTTTGGCGATTTCATTTCTGCTCAAATGACAGAGTACGATTTTATCATATAGATTTAGCTTGATTTGTTCCATGCAGTATCACCAATAAAATTTTTTGCTGCAATTTGGGTTTGCATTATGCAACACATCACAATCAGATAGATCATGGTTAATCCATACAATTAAAAATTTTTGAGCTTGTTTTACAATTATAGTAAGTAATAATTATACTAACCTCCAGTACGTAATATTTATACGTACATAATTTAAGGTCATTAATGTTCCTTTGAATCAACCAATATAAAAGATTAGCTGAATTAGGTGAGAATTATAATAAGAGCTAACGGAGGCTATTGGCGCATACTGACAAAATATATAATTCAAGTTCAATTGATATCGCATTTTGCTACATTCTTTGACAGATGCCGGTAATGGTCAAATAACATATTCCCCCAGATTATGGCACTTTCCACACAATATACCAGATCCGCACCCAGATCATAGCTGCCATCTATCCTTGAAAGCCCAAGATTGAGAAATGACTCAGTGACTGTAAATGAAATGTTTAAATCTGCTTCAATGGAATATAACTTGAAATTATCAGTATCCAGCAATTCCTTTAAAAGCTCCTTTTGCTCAACAATGGTTGCATTGAGCACCGGTTTTGTGAGAATCAATTCGACAAAAGCCCCATTTTTAACTACATGAGCTATGGCTTCCGGATAGCCAGTCAGCAGCACCGGGGATACACCTCGAATCTCCTTGGAATCGGAAAGCGTGGCAATAAAATAATCAAGCGATTTTAAAGGAGTCTCTGGCGCATCTTTGATGATTTCTCCCTGGCCCAGCATGCCTATTCTTTTTTGCAATTCCAATGGAATTCCGCTCAGATCATGCAGCAGCCAGAAGTCCTGATTCTCATTTATTGTGACAATGGTATCCACAAGTTCATCAAGCAATATCGCCTGAATCTTCCCGATATTTGTAAGACTATACCCCAATTGTTTTTTCTCTACCAATCTGGACTCCATCAGGCTTTTGATAGAATGGAGAATTGTGGTCGATCTGGTATTCATGCGTCTTTCCAGCTCACCGATAGTCTTGCTTCCTTCAAGGAGAGTAAGCATGACCTTCGTTCTTATTGTAGAACGAGCAAATGACTTCAAGTCCGGCTCCGCCAGATCGTACTTATCCCCTTTCGCAGGTACCATAGGGTATCAATTGACTCAAATTGAGTATTAAAATCTAATCACTGGAACCTAATTGCACGATGCAATTGCTTCATCTGAGGCACAAAAATATCTGTCTCGTCAGGCTTTTATGCACTCTATCGATATGCTTTTGGAGGATCTTAAATCCCGCCTTCGCGAGCAGATCTTCGATAGAGCTATCCGCCACGATCACCATTCTCCGATCGGGTTTTATCGTCCGGTACAGCTCGCCCAGGCTTTCTTCCAGAAGTGACTCTTTAGATTTTGCTAAAATTTTTGCAGACCGGCCATAAGGAATGTCAAGAACAGCCCCATCAATGGAAGAGTTCTTCAAAGGTAGATGTTTTGCATCTCCCAATAATAGTGAGCAGTCTAAAGCCCCCAAATTGCACAAAGCACCTGCTGTGAGGCGGCGCTGGACCTCTATGCCCACTCCAACGATGCTTATCAGGCAGGCCTCGATCAGAATGCCGCAGGTTCCGGCAAAAGGATCAAGCAATGTCTCTCCTGCGCGGACCTGGGTGAGATTGACAAGTGAGCGAGCCATGCGCGGCATGAGAACACCTGGATGAAAAAACGGCTTTAGATGGGGCCGGCGCGCCTCAAAGGAGCTTCTGTCTATCCGGGCAGCTTCCAGACCCAGCACGATCTTTCCCGATGTGATGACTGCCCTCAGGAGCATCTCGGGATTTGAGAGATCCGCATGATAGCCATTACGAAAAAGGATGCGCCCGGTCTCTCGCTCCACAACATCTGCTGGCGGAATGGCGTTTTTAATGCGCCGGGCACGCATCTGATATTTTTTGCAGGGCAAATCAAGGCTGCCAGCTGATCTTGCAAGGGCTGCCAGGTCCGCATCGCAGACGGCCAGCACCTCTATGATGCGATGGGTCATAGCCAGGCGCTGGCCCAGAGTATCGACATCCAGATTTTCTGCCTGTACAATCAGACACTGATCCAGAAAAGCGATTTCAAAAAAGCTGGTGGAAAAGGCCTCCACCAGAGCCAGAGCCTCGCTTCTAGGCAGAGTTTCATGCTCTCCCGACAGCTCAAAGGCATATGTTTTCATCATCAGGCCAGGTAGCTGTTCACATCTCTGTAATTGAATTTCTTGGAAGCCAAAACGTTCTCCAAAAAGTTGAATAAAGCCCGTCTCACATCATCCGAAAGGAGAGGATACCAGGTAGGGCTGGCCACAACAACTGCCCGGAAGGCAAAGAACGGCGCAATGACCTCCAACAGCTCTGAGTCACCGGTCTTTTCCAGATAATTCTCGAAGAACATCTCGAAAAGATCCTTCAGGTCTCCAGTCAGTCGCAGGCTCTTTTGTGCTGAATAGAAGATGTAGTTCATGGTCAATGCAGTAATATCGTCTGCTGCTTCGCCCCATTCACCACGGCTTCGGTCCAGTACTGAGAAGTCGGCTCCCTCACGGAACATGATGTTCCAGGGATGGAAGTCGCCATGGACCTGACAGAGACGGTGTGTCTTGCCGCGCAACAGCCAGCGCCACTCGACGCAAATCTTCTCGATCTCCTGCAGCTCATTTTCATCGAGAAAACTCGGATTGTCCGGATAATCGTCCAGGATGCCGAAGATGCATTCGCCATCGCCCACAGTCTCCCTGATCTTTCTCAGATAGAGCGGCGGACAGTCATCCTTCTTGGCGTGAATCTCAGCGAGGTAGTTTGAGAGAGCTATGACTCTTTCATAGTCCAGGTCGGTCGCTCCATTCTCTTTGACCCTCTCCAAATCGAAGAAGTATTCCTTGCCTTCTATCTTTTCCATGAGCAGGAAGTATTCGCGAGCGTCGCCTGCCGAGACGAGCTTTCCTTTCTCAGTGAAATAACCCACATCCAGGGATGGGGCATGTTTGGGGAGGCTGTTGAAGGCTGAGTTCTGCCAGATCATAATCCTGGCGCGATCTGAGAAATGATCGTGGCCAAAGCCGTGCTGCACCCGCATGGAGGAAAGAACGGCTGAGCCCTTCTTTCCTTTGACTTCATATTCAATGAGCAGAGGCGATCCGTATCCGAATCCCTTTACATCCTCGGTGGTGGGGATTGTCTCACCCATCTTATGGGTGCTGATCAATTTCAGATCCCGTCCGTAAAGGCTCTTCAGATATGCTTCCAGGTTAGCTCTTTTCAGATCCAAGGCACAACACCCCAGATTTCTTAAGTTCCCATCTGCCAGCTATGCAGGTACTTTTGCTGCTCATCTGTGAGCTTTTCAGTTTCCAGGCCCATCGAGGCCAGCTTCAGCTCTGCCACCCGGCGGTCGATCTCCACAGGAACTGCATAGACCTTCTTTTCGAGGGTTTTGCCGTGCTCCACGATGTAGCGGACGGCCAGGGCCTGGTTGGCGAATGACATGTCCATGACCTCTGGCGGATGGCCGTAGGCTGCAGCCAGATTGATCAAGCGGCCTTCTGCCAGCAGATAGAGCCTGCGTCCATCCTTGAGCCTGTATTCGGCGACGTTATTTTGCACCTCGGTCCTGGAAACTGACATTTTCTCCAGAGCAGGGATGTCGATTTCCACATTGAAGTGGCCACTGTTGGCGAGAATTGCCTGATCCTTCATCTGAGAGAAATGCTCTGCACGAATGACATTGATGTCTCCGGTCAGGGTGACGAAGAGGTCTCCGAGGGGTGCGGCTTTGTGCATGGGCAGGACTCTGTAGCCATCCATTGCTGCTTCCAGAGCCTTTCTCGGCTCGACCTCAACCACTATGACATTGGCTCCAAGGCCGCGCGCGCGCATGGCAAATCCCCGCCCGCACCAGCCGTAGCCTCCAACGACGACGGTTTTTCCTGCAAAGAGGAAGTTGGTTGCCTGCATGATGCCATGCAGCGTGCTCTGTCCGGTTCCATAGCGGTTGTCGAACATCATCTTCGTCTCTGCATCGTTGACTGCGATTACTGGATAGAGCAGGGCTTTGTCATCTGCCATGGCCCTGAGGCGTACAACACCAGTGGTGGTCTCCTCGCAGCCGCCGAACATCTGGGAAGCTAGCTCCGGCTGCTCCTTGTGGATTATGGCTATGGTATCGGCTCCATCGTCAAGGCTGACATTTGGCTTCAGCTCAAGAGCCATTTTGATGCAATTATAGTATTCCTTTTCGTTCTCTCCGCGGAAGGCATAGACATAGAGACCCCGTGCTGCGAGGGCTGCGGCCACCTCGTCCTGGGTAGAGAGGGGGTTGGAGCCGGTGACTGCCACCTCGGCCCCGCCTGCCACGAGAGTGGTGATGAGATTGGCGGTCTCCACTGTGACATGCAAGCAGGCAACGATGCGCGCGCCTTTGAGAGGCTTTTCCTTCTCGAATTCCTGCTTGATCTTCTCCAAAACCGGCATGTGCCTTCGCGCCCATTCGATGCGCTTTTCCCCGGCCTCGGCCAGGGCTGGGTCCTTGACCACACTCTTATGCAAAACAGATCCCTCTTAAATTTCTTAGTCAATCTGATAGGTGAGACCATCTGCAGATACTTAAACCCAACCCCCTCTTCTGG
>DAONDW010000086.1:0-6802 GCA_035402785.1 Methanothrix sp.
GAGAAGAGATTCAACGAGGTCAAGGAAGAGGTAGGCAAGCTCCTGAGAATGGTTGGATACAAGCTGGATGAGATTCCATTCATACCAGTATCCGGCCTGATGGGAGACAATCTGGCCAAGCCCAGCGAGCACCTGAAGTGGTACAAGGGCCCAACCCTGCTGGATGCCCTGAACAACCTCAAGGTCCCACAGAAGCCAACCAACCTGCCCCTGCGCGTCCCGGTCCAGGATGTTTACACCATCTCTGGTGTGGGCACTGTGCCAGTAGGCCGTGTTGAGACCGGCGTCATGAAGAAGAACGATAAGATCGTCTTCCAGCCAGCAAACGTGGCTGGTGAGGTCAAGTCCATCGAGATGCACCATGAAGAAGTCCCGGAGGCATTCCCAGGCGACAACATCGGATGGAACGTGCGCGGTGTCTCCAAGAAGGATATCCGCCGCGGCGATGTCTGCGGATCAGTAGAGAAGCCCCCAACCGTGGCCAAGGAGTTCAAGGCCCAGATCGTGGTGTTGCAGCATCCAAGTGCTATATCGGCTGGATACACCCCCGTGTTCCACTGCCATACAGCACAGATCGCCTGTACCCTCACACAGATCCTGGCCAAGCTGGACCCAAGATCCGGTGCAGTCAAGGAAGAGAACCCGGCCTTCATCAAAGCAGGAGACGCAGCCATCATCATGGTCACGCCATCCAAGCCAATGGTCATTGAACCGGTGAAGGAGATTCCCCAGCTGGGAAGATTCGCCATTCGAGATATGGGCACGACCGTCGCTGCCGGCATGTGCATTAGCGTGATCCCACGCTAAATCCACTTTTTTTTGGTGTGTTACATGCAGAAGGCAAGAATTCGATTATCTGGCACCAATCCCTTGATGCTGGACGATATTTGTACCCAGGTTAGGGGTATTGCTCAGAGAACAGGCGTTCACATGGCAGGGCCCATTCCACTGCCCACCAAGAAGATGGTGGTTCCCTGCAGAAAGAGCCCCGATGGCGAAGGAACAGCCACCTGGGACCACTGGGAAATGAGAGTTCACAAGAGGCTCATAGATCTGGATGCCGACGAGCGGGCATTGCGGCAGCTCATGAGGATTCAGGTCCCCAAAAACGTGAACATTGAGATTGTGCTGGAAAGCTGAATATCTAGGTAGAGGATGCTTCCTGAGTTAGAAGTTCCCTCTAACCTATCTACTTCATGGTTTTTCTCATCCATTTGACATGAGTGGACTCGTAGTATAGTCTGGATAGAATAGAGGCCTCCGGAGCCTCGGACCCGGGTTCGAATCCCGGCGGGTCCGTTTCGTTTCTCTGCAAAAATTTTAGCTCATCATAATCCAAATCCTGCCTCAAAATCAAATCAGGCATGAATCTGTGCTACATGCAGCTGCATCAACCTCATCTCAGACATATCCTTTGCCGCCATAACCGCCTGTTCTTCGATCTTCTTGAGTATGATGGTTCCATCACCCAGTTGGTCTATTGCGATGCGATCCCCTGGCATAAGGTGCAGTCCATATCTGATAGCAAGTGGAAGCTCTATCCGTCCGTTGTCATCGATGTTGGTAAGCAAATGATTCACCCCTGATTCAGCCTTCACCAGGGATTTATAAAAGGCTTATTTTGAGATGAGGTTCATATGAGATCTAGAAATCAATTACAAGAGGAGTACTTCGGGACTGTGCCGCCCAGATTCGCGCAGTGAATAACCAGCAAATCCCTGGAAAAATTGATTGGGGTCATGCTAGCGACACAAGAGGCCAGAATGGCCATAACTAGATGTTTTGGATTAACCCCTATGCCTCTGGCGCTGGCGCTCAGCAGTCTATGCCATCACAGCCAGCCTGCGTCTTTTCTTCGGTGGGGTTTTCTTTGAACTTGATCATCTTTTCCACCTCAAACTGGCCTGTAAATAATTCATGCGTCTTGAGATCCTTGCTGAACATCTTGTGCATATGTGCGTCAGTCTGCCACGTTCCATTAAAGGAGTTCTTTGTCTGGATGCCCACAGTATGCACCGGGCTTGCTTTAAGCATCTCCTCGATCTTTTTCGCATCTGTCATGTACGAAGCGGGATTGGTAGAAGCAAAGTAGCTGCTGTCCTCACGATCCATTTCTGTGACTGAGAATGTCTCTGTGATCTCAGCGCCTATCCCTCCCCAGAACGCCTTTGAGTTGATATATTTCATTCCCACGAGTGGCGTCTGGCCTGAATAGGTGAGCCTTTGGCTCTCCCAGAGGTTCAAAGGAACTGTTGAGCCGTTCTCCATGCCAGGGAGCCTGGCTGCGCGCTGCGCCTCAACTGTTCCTGAGTCAAGCTCGAGGTCCCCGTCGCCTGTCATAAAACTGTTGTACTCAAGCGCCAGCTCCCTGTCCTTGACAGAGACGCCTACCTCGAATGATCCAGTCCCTGCGACCTTCAGTTTGTTGCAGAAATCTCCGTCCTGAACCGGCTCTGTCAGTGCCGGTGTGGATGAAGCCGATCCGGCCATCAGGAGGATCATAAGCAACAAAGCAACAGCTATGTCCTTCGTCTTTCTACCCCTTTCTCATGATCTATTGAGATCTTCTAGCTAAAAAAGTTATTGTCTATGGGGGATACTGGCCATCCGGCAAAAGCTTCATCTCATGTGCAGATGCAACGAACACCTCTGATGAACGGCGATCTCGCAGTTGTCATGGATGTGGCGGGAACCATGCTGAGGATGTATCGCGTGGCCAAGGACATCGAGACTGGCACGATTCTGGAGAAAGTGATAACCTGGAAGCTGATTATGGAAAAGGCGAATAGAGCCCTGGTGGTTCCACAGATGGACCCAAGTGCACTTCTAACCTGCCCGCCGGATGATACTCTGGCCAGGCTCTTTTCCGGACTCAAGGACATTATGGAGGTAAGCTGCTCGAGCAGCCCCATGTCAAAAGAGCAGGCAGTCGATATCGTCTGCCGCTCACGTGTCAGTGTGCGCGATCTGAGAGAGGTGTATCTGAAAGTCATTTACAGATGCCCGGATATCTATCATACAGCCGGATTGATCGTTGACGCTGACCGGCAGGATGTTGTCTTTTCTCTCAGCACTGGAGGCGCTCCCTTTCCCGGATTGGAGCAGGTCCTGGCTGATCTGAAGCGCCTTGGAGCAGATGTTATTGTGGCATCGGGCGACAGCATGAGAAGCCTTTCCCGCCTTACGAGATTGGGCATAGACCTTTCGCGAGTATATCCAGTATCAAGTCCACAAAGGAAAAAAGAGATTGTAGCGGATCTGAAAAACCGATACAGACATGTGGTGATGGTGGGAGATGGCCTGAACGATATTTACGCTTTGCAGACGGCAGATCTTGGCATATTGACTGTACAGCAGGACACTCGACCTTCCCCGGATCTCCTTTCGGCAGCAGATGAGATAATAGATGACATACGAAAATTACCAATACTGTTAAGGAAATATGCATAGACTATTTTAAAATATAATTGTTGAATTTGGATTTGTCTCCACACAACATGTAGCTCTCTCGAACGGGTCTGCTGAATTGACCCGGTGCCGGGAAGATTCCAATACAATTGGAGAATTGTGGGAAAAGTATATATACTATGATGAAACAATTCAAAGCAATAACATTTTAAATTTGCTTTGGAATAAGGCAATATCAAAATATGTTAGGAGTAGCTCATAAATGTTCGAAGAGCTTTTGGAATTATATAAGACAAAGGCAGAAGAGCTTGAAAAAAGCAAAAAAGAGACGCAGGCAATGATCTTGCTCGTCTCAGCCATGGAAAAGATCTCACAAGGCATCGAATCCAAACAGAACGATGTCGAGCTTATAGGAAGGCTGATCGATCAGGTTGACCGCCTTTCCAAAGAAGTATCCGATCTCAAGAGCCAGTTTCGCGCCCGACAGGGACGCCCTGCACCTGCTCCTGAGGCCAGTTCCGGTGATGGAAAGGCACTGGACAACCATGCTCGATCGCTCATCGATATCATGGAAGAGAGGCCGGGAAGATACACAACAAGCGAGCTTGTTGACATGCTGGGCTTAAACAAGACCACGGTGATCAGCGTAATGAAGCGGGCTCATGAGCTCGATCCGATCCATGTCAAGATGACTCAGGGTAAGAGACGCAAGCTCTACCTGTCCTATGTGTCAGATGAAGAAGAGCAAAAGACAGAAGCATCTTCCGGATCTGGCGAATCGGACCGGATGAAGCTTGAGCTTATGGCTATGACCTGAACAATTATAGCAGGCAGACAAATCGAAAAGTCAACAAAACGTTGATTTTCAGGCCGCTTGCGGCCTTTTCGCATCTGCTTCCATGCCCCCTGCATTCTCTATGAACTGCGGGGAGATATATTTATACATATAAAAATTTTATTTATATGTACTGTCAACTCTGCTATCAGCATAATTAACATTTTTGAGTTCATAGCATATTAATATATAGTTCTCGTTCATGTTGCCATCCGATCGAATATGCTCTGAGGGTAAATAGCTCATGATCGGCAATATTGTTGAATCATGACAATATCTCGCAGAACCGTTCCAAAGTCAATATATAAATCAGGATCTTCCAAGACAGGAGGCAATTTGATGAATGAAGTGATTTATCATCCCATTGGCGTGGTAGAAAATGATTCTGTCGATGCAGGCAGCCCCAAGCAGATGCGAAACGCACCATCTCGACTGATATTGGATAAGAAATATATTCCGGCATTACAGGGCCTGGAGCTCTTTAAGTATGCTCTTGTGGTATATCATCTGCATAAATCCCAGGGCTACAGGGAAAAGGTCCATCCCATGGGCGATATCAGTATCCCCATGAGGGGCGTGCTGGCGACGCGAAGTCCCTTCCGCCCAAATCCACTGGCAATAACCCTTGTAGAGATCCTGAATGTATCGGAGAACGTCGTCCTGGTCTGCGGCCTGGATGCACTTCATGGCACACCTGTGCTTGACATCAAGCCCTACGAAGAGCACTTCGACTCACCACAGGGCATCGAATGGGAAAAGGATCCGGATTACAGGCCCGAAGACATCATGAGCAAGAGATCATGCGAGCAAAAACCCAAATAAGCAAAAATACATGCAGGCAAAAATAGAAGAGCAAGAGAAGAGCTAGATCGCTCAGATCTTCTTCTGCTTTCTCTTGTACATGTAGATGCCTGCTCCGACGACAATTATCGCGATCACGATGATTGCAGGCAGGAGCAGAGATGTGGCGGCAGCTTTGATCACAACTGGTATCTTCATGCTCTCGGAGATGACGGAGTCTCCATTGACATCAGTGTATTTGATTTCGCTGTTTATGCCGTATTCCTTTGGAGTGGCATCGGAATCCACATCCAGCCGGAAGACGACAGTCTTTAGAGCTCCAGGCTCCAGTGTGCCGATAAATGCCTGGTCATCGGTGGAGGAGAATGGCTTGAATATTGAGAGCCTGGCGACTGCATCTCTTATTGTGTCCTCTCCGATATTTTTATAGGTGGCCTTTATCTCCCCGCTGTCTTCTCCGACAGTCAGCGTACCAGAGGAATTGGTGATCTCGAAGTCAGCCTGCTTCTTGACTGTTACAAGGATTGGCACTGTCTGGTTGGCCTTCTGATAGATGTAAGACACCTCGTAGTTGACCAGCGCAGGTGCGCTCCCACTGGTGACGAGCTTGGATGCCTGCACCCGGACGTTGTCCTGATAGTCATATGACAGGTTCAGGCCCAGGGGGTATGCTCCAGCAGGGGCATGCTCTCCAATTTTGATTGTGTACTTCAATGGCGACGTGGTCTTATCGCCAGACTTCAAGGATTGCACAACCTGGTCACCGGACTTTATCTCGATCTGTGGATCACCGGAATGAAGGCTGGCAGTAACCCCCAGAGCAGTAGGCTTTTTGTATTCTTCCTGCAGCTCTGCAGAAGCCAGAGCGAACTCCTTTTCATTCTGAGGCGTCTGATCCTCCTTGAAGCCCAATATTCTCCCGTAGTTGGTCAGATCAACGTAAAGGGTTACAGTGTCACCACGATCGAACTCATCCGTCCCGGAGATGCTGGCGGATATGTCCGGGCTGCCATACATGTCGTAATAATTGTCTCCACCCAGCTCATAGGGTATATAGGTGTTCTGGGCTATTGCCGTGGCTGTAAGAGCCAACAGAAAAAGGCCAACTATGGCCGCAATCAGTCTCATCAATCATCCTCCTCTTGCTATAAGCTTGAGGGCTTTTTTCAGTTCATACTTGGCGTTTTCCACCACTGCACGCCGGATCTCCATGCGATACATGAGCACGACGAAGACCGTAAACGTGGTGAGCAGTGCGAATATAATAGCCATGACTGTGACTACTCCGAAATTATTGGTGATCAGGAATGGCGAGGATATCAGGGCTGCAAACCCAAATATCGTGGTCAGCCCGGAGGCAATGAGCGCTGAGCCTATGCGCCGGGCAGTGATTCGCAGAGCCTCCATCGGCTCGCCGATTTTGCCTAGCTCCTCGTAGAAGCGCTCCATCATCAATATGGCATATTCAGATCCCACTCCCAGGATCAGCGCGCCCAATGTAGCTGTCAGTGGAGTGTACTTCATGTCAGCCACATACATCACTCCACCCATCCAGCCGATCACCACCAGCATGGGCAGCACAGGCAACAGGGCCTTTATCAAATCCCTATAGATGATGAGCAATACTATGAATATGAGCACGAGCCCTAGAAGCGTCATCTCAGTTCTTCCGGTGGTCAGGGCTGCGATGACCGTGGTCATGACCACAGCGTCACCGGTCTCGCGCACAGATACCCCAGGCGGCGGCTGGTGCCAGGC
>DAONDW010000087.1:0-1895 GCA_035402785.1 Methanothrix sp.
CGACTTTTTGCGCAGAGGCAAGCCATGCCCTTCAGGGCGTGGTAGTTGACTTGGACATTGCTGTGCTGGCTATATGAAGCAGCGAAGGGCCGAAAAATCTATTAGCATTATTAGTGTAATAATGAATTGTGCTTTCTCTCGATGCTCATGCTAAAAAAGGATAATCGATTTGAGCCCAAAATGGAGTTATTCAAATGGCTGATGGAAATGACTGGTGTTAACATGATAAAAGCTGCCGGAGGATTGGTCTGGCGTGATTCTGTTCAGGGCAGAGAAGTTGCAGTTATTCATCGAGCACGCTATGGAGACTGGACGCTTCCAAAGGGGAAGCTGAAGCCTGGAGAGGACTGGAGTGATGCAGCCATTCGCGAGGTAAAGGAGGAGACTGGTTACGATGTACGACTGCAAAGCTTTGCCGGAAAAGTCAGCTACAGAGTCGGAGATGCACAAAAAGAAGTACAATTCTGGAACATGATGCCAATTGGGGATAGCAAATTCGAACCTTCAGAGGAGGTGGAGAGTGTTATGTGGCTATCCGTCCAAAAAGCTTTGGAGGTCCTCGATTATGAAGGTGAAAGAGATCTGTTACGCAAAATGGCGTTGGATTCGTAAGGTGTTATGGGGTACATCTCCGGATAAATCGAGGCTTGCTGGTGACATCTATTACTATCAGAAACGATTAGAGCTGGAACAGGTCGACCATGAAAATGAAGCCACATGGGTCAAACATGCAAAAGATCTGCTCGGCAAAGCAAAGGGGGCACTGGATGATGATAATAATGATCTCAGCTGGCGTTATCTGGATGCAGCCCGAAGCTTTTTGTTTTTGGGCTCGGATGATGAAAATCTGAGAGCTGGAGCTCAGGCCATAAATAATGAAGCTGAGGACCAGAGCAAAAATATAAGCCAATGGAGAAGGAAAACGATTCAGGATTACCTGTGTCATGAGGGAAAAATAAAACAGGATTTGGATGGCTGGGATTTATTCAATGCGAGCGCAATTCTCTACGAGAATCATCACAATAAGTACAATAAATTGACAAGGATTAAAAGAGAGCTGGTGTTACTGGCTTCGGTTGCGGCGACAACCGTTGTTGTTTGGCTAATAATTGCTCCACAGATCTGCGAATATGACTCTATTGATAATCGAACTGTAATTTTCTCAGTAGTCCTGTATGGAATCATGGGCGCAAGCGTAAGTGGCATTCTGACAGTCGCAAGTAGTGGAGTTGAAGCTCGAATTCCTGATCAGCTTATCGATTTCTGGGTCCTGCTTGTAAAACTCGTCGTGGGAGCAGTTTCAGCTCTTGCGATATTTGCCTTCCTATTTTCGGGATTTCTCAGTTTTGAGCCCACAACAGTAGCACAGGTTTTGGCTGTGTCCTTTGTAGCAGGTTTCTCTGAGAGATTGGTGACATCAGCAGTGGAATCTGTCCCAACAAAGTAATTTCATGACAAAACCCTCACAGCAGTAATTCTGGATAGGATTGCTCACCGAGCGATGGTACTTAACATGAATGCAAAGAGCTTCCGAAGAAAGCAAAGCGGACTTAAACCAGCGGCTCTGGCTGCTTTCCCTCTGGCACCATAGGCAGGCTGGCTCTGTGCAGCACCAGTTGCCCTGGAAAGCTGAGCGCCCGGTTCAGGAGAAGCCTCTTTCCTTCTTGAGTCAGAGCGAAAACCGGAATGGAGACTCCCATCTGCAAGAGCGCCTTTTTCCCAACGATCTCTCGCACTGCATGCGATGCGCAGGACCAGACCAGATCAGAGCACTGCGCCAGAATCCTTGCCTCTTCGTCTGTGATGCCAGTGGTGTGGACAGCCAGCAAAAATGGCCTTGCACCAATCTCGCTTCCAAGCGCCCGAATGGCTTCGCCTTGCCTGGCGCAACCTCC
>DAONDW010000087.1:1995-3546 GCA_035402785.1 Methanothrix sp.
GAAGCGCCAAAGCTTACTGGCATGTCTTGCAGCTCCAGGACCCTGGCCGGGCCGTACATTCCAAGCTCCTGCATGTGAGCCTGCAAAACCCGTCTGACGCTCTCACGGCTCTCGCGCTTGATTCCATAAAGGCTTTGGCGCAGCGGGCAGCAGCCGATGAGAGGATCGCTCAGAACCTCTATCTTGCCGTCCTTCACCCGGACTCTTGCCTTGGCCATCTCCAGCAAATGCTCGGTCATTTTAATCGACTTCGATAAATTTTATATTTATTAATTTCTAATTGTTATTTGTAACCAATCAATCTGGCCTAAAAATTGAAATGTGGCCATGCAGGCCATAACAGTCCATCTTTCTATCTCTTTATCCTTTCGGCTCAAGCCTTCTTCTCACAGACTCAGCATGAGCCTTCAGCCCCTCAGCCTCCGCCAGTGTGATGATGGTGTCTTCAAGCCCCAGGAGTCCATCGTCTGTGATCATCTGAACTGTGATTTTCTTTGTAAAATGATCGACATTCAGTCCTGAGAACGTCCGGGCGTGACCAGATGTCGGAAGAACGTGATTTGTGCCGCTCGCATAGTCGCCTGCTGCAACTGGCGTGAACCTTCCAAGGAAAACGCTTCCAGCATTGCGAATGGACCTGAAGGCTCCCATCGGATCGGCTGTGATGATCTCCAGATGCTCAGGAGCAAAGGCATTGCTGAAGTCGAGGGCCTCATCCATGTCGCTGGCCAGGAGAACTGCACTGTGCTCCAGGCTCTGCTGAATGATATCGCTGCGTGCGGCGCTTGCAGCCTGAATGGCAAGCTCCTCGACAACAGCGCTTGCCATTAGCTCATCAACTGCGACCAGAACCGATATGGACCTGGGATCATGCTCTCCCTGGGCAATCATGTCTGCTGCAATGACTCCTGGGTCTGCCGTCCGATCTGCGATTATGAGAACTTCGCTTGGGCCTGCCGGAAAATCGATCTCCACTGTTCCACGCAAAAGCATCTTGGCAGCAGTCACATAGACATTTCCAGGCCCCACAATCTTCTGCACCCTCTCGATGCTCTCTGTGCCAAGACCCATTGCAGCAATAGCCTGCGCTCCACCAACCTTGTATATCTCATCTGCTCCTGCCATGTCAGCAGCAACGAGGGTCAATGGCGTTATCGAGCCGTCGGCCTTGGGCGGAGTGCATACTATTATCCTGCCAACTCCTGCCACTTTTGCAGGAATCACAGTCATCAGAGCAGAGCTTGGATAAGAGGCCCTGCCGCCTGGAACATAGGCTCCAACGCTGTCCAGTGGCACCACCTTCTGGCCCACCGAGACTCCTGGAGCGACCTCGCTCATCCACAGCTCCCTGTCCTTCTGCTGATTGTGGAAGTGATAGATGTTGTCTGCAGCTTCCGCCAGGGCTTCCCTGAGCCTCTCATCCACAAGATCATAAGCAGCGTCAATTTCCTCTTCGCTTACTCGCAGGTCGTCAAGCCGCGCTCCTTCGAACTTCTCTGTGTATTTGAAGAGAGCCTCGTCTCCGCTTCCCCCAACCTCCATCACAATCTC
>DAONDW010000087.1:3646-6664 GCA_035402785.1 Methanothrix sp.
ACGCGCTCCAGGCTGTCTGCCTCCTCTAAAGATTTGTCATCCCTGACCCTCACCATTCTTGGAAAACGCAGGGCAAATCCTGAGGAGTAGTTGGGGCTTTTCTGGATCTCCTCGTAGGCAACCTCAAAGATCACTGCAGACTTGATCTCAACCTCCATTCCTTTTTCAAGAATGATCAAATCCCGGAACATCTCAGTCAGCTCGGCTAAAGCCTCGTCTGTCAGTCCCGTTGCCACCCAGCCGACATCCAGAAGCTTTCCAGTGGCCTGATCAAGACATGCCAGCCTGTAGGAGCCGAGGTAGCTTGCCCTTCTGCCTTCACCCCATTTGGCTCCGATCACCACCAGATCAAGCGTCTCCATCACAGGCTTGATCTTAAGCCAGTTCTTTCCTCTTTTTCCTGGTGCATAGACTGATGACGGATTCTTCAGTATCAGGCCCTCGTGGCCTGCAGCCAGGGCCTCTGCATAGATCGTTTCAACCTTCTCGACGCTGTCTGTCAGAACCTGCTCAGCCAAAATATCCGGTCCCGCGATCTTCTCTAAAAGAGACCTTCTCTCTATGAGGGGCAAATCTGCCAGGCTTTTTCCTTCCAGATAGATCAGGTCGAAAAGGAATATGCGCAGTGGAATTTTCATGGCCAGCTTTTCAACATTGTATTTGCGTCTAAAGCGCTTTAAAATCTCCTGGAAGGCCATGGGCCTGCCATCCTTGCCTGTTGCCACTGCTTCACCGTCGAGAATGGCGCTTTTTGCTGAAATCCTCCGGGCGGCAGAGACGATTTCAGGAAGAGATGCTGTGACATTTTCCAGCCTGCGGGAAAAGATGCGCACCGAGTCTCCATCCTTATGAATCTGCACCCTCGCGCCATCATATTTCCATTCGATGGCAGCAGTCCCGATCTCTCCCAGTGCTGATGGAATGCTCTCTCCAAGCTGTGCCAGCATCATCTTGATTGGATGGTTGATCATGACTGACAGCTCGCCGAGAGTCCCTCTCCTGGCGGCCACAGCCACAAGTCCCATGTCATTTGTGAGGTTGTATGCTCTTTCCACGCTCTCTGAACTCACTTCATGACCATCATGACCCACTTCAGAAATTGCCTGCAAACTCACTTTGGAATCCGCTTCAAAACTTGCTTCAGAGCTGATATCTGGTTTCACATCCGAATTCATGCGGAGACCCGCAGCCTGGCTTTCCAGGTTTTCGCGCTTTTCCTGATTTTCATGCAGCCCCATCTTTCCGGAAAATGCCCGGGCCACAGCATCCCTCATGCCACCTTCGCCCACCCCAATTCTCATGTCCTCAATGGCAAGCCTTGCGATGTACCTCGCCTCCAATGAGCCAGCCTGGCTGAAGAGAAACTGCAGATTCTTGATTTTGGCATCCTGGCTTCGCCTGCCAGAGGCGCGGGCAATTGCGTAAAACCTGTCAGAGACCTCCTTGAGGCTCAGCGGCTCAGAGCTGTCTTTGCCCAGAAATGCGCCAAAGCCAATGGGCCTTCTCTTCTCGACCATCGCTGATGCCACGAGACCCGGGTCGCCGGTGGTCCGCAGCATATCTGTGACCTGACTTGCCGGACAGCCGCAGGCCTTTGCGAGGGCTTCGTAGAGTATTGACGGCCCGACCCCAAGATTCAGATCGAGGGCAGGCGGAAAGAGCACGCCCATGATATAGCTGCAGGCCACTGGAAGCTCAGAGTCGTTCAGGCCCGCAAGGAATGCTGCGACTAGCTCGATCTTATCCAGGGAGCCCGATGTCAACTCTACCTTCTGGCAGAGTTCTGAGAAGGCCTGAAAGCTGGTCATGGGCCGGTCATGCCTTCAGAATATGGCGTCGATCTGCTTTGTCCGGTAGATGCTGACGATATCTGTGAGGATGGCGGACGCTGTCTCAATCGACCCGGCACCAAGTCCCGTGACAGTTATGGTTCCGGATAGATCTGTGTAAATGGCAGCAGAGTTGAGAGTTCCTGAGACTGCTATTGGGCTTCCCAGTGGAACCAGTGTCGGCCTCACAGTGAGTGCTGGTACGTCGCCTATCAGCTTGATGGCATAGCCCCGCTTCTTGGCCAGCGCCAGGGCTTCTGGTGTGATGCCGGTGATGCCAGTCACATCCACGTCGCTGTACTTGATATTCATGTTGAAGAGCGAATTGGCGAGTATGACAACCTTTCCAGCAGTGTCCACGCCTTCGACATCGTAGCTCGGATCGGCCTCAGCAATTCCCATATCCTGTGCCTCGCTGAGAGCATGGGTGTAGGGTATGCCCTCCTCGGTCATGCGTGTGAGGATATAGTTGCATGTGCCATTGAATATGCCTCTGATTCCGAAGATGTTGTTGCCGACGAGAGTCCTCTCAACGAGGCTGATGAGTGGCATGGTTCCGCCAACAGTTGCCTCGAACTTGAGCATGACGTTGTTGTCTTCTGCAAGCTTCTTCAAGTGGCTGTAGGAGACCACCAGCGGGCCCTTGTTGCTTGTCACGACATGCTTGCCTGTTGAGAGGGCCGCTTCCATGTGGCCCAGGCCGGGCTGGCCGTGAACTATGTTGGTTGGAGTGACCTCAACAACCAGGTCAGACTCAATTGCTGATATGGCCTCTTTGCCCTTCATGCCTGAGGTTGCCACATTGGCGAGAGTCCTTTCGCCGAGGATCTTTGTCGGGTCCACCCCGTCCTCAGAGAGCACCGTGCCCGTATGGTCTGTGACGCTGATAAGCTTGAGGTTGAGCCCCATTTCACGGAGCATATTCTTTTTTCTGGTGAGGACATCGACCACGCCGTGCCCGACGATACCGTAGCCCACAAGTGACACTTTAATATCTCTCATCTCAGATCGCCTCCGATTCGATGGGCTCAATTACAAGCAGGCTCTTCTCCTTTCCCACAGCCCGCAGGATTGTGAGTGCCTTCTGGATCTCGGCCTTGCCTGTGGCGCGGATCTTCAGGTAGGCTGAAGAGGGCTCGTCTATCCCGGTCATGGTGAGCGAGAGGTCCATGACCTCGGCATAGCCCGT
>DAONDW010000088.1:0-6661 GCA_035402785.1 Methanothrix sp.
TGCCATTTCCTCCATCCCTGCCGAAGCCCTGAGCCATTGCAGGCATAAAGAGAATGCATGCTATTACTATTGTGTAAACGCATTTGTTACTGTTTTTCATTTAACCACCACTCTCCACTATTTCCACAAAATCCACACAAAATTCGAGATAGAACATATCGGCACGGATTTGCATCCAAATCAGTCCGTGTTTCCAGAACGATATTTATAGCAATAGCAGAACGAACGATCAAAAGCACCCAGGATGAAGGCCAGGAATCTGAGGCAATTTATTCGAGATCTATGAAAATTGAACGATTAAAATGGAGAGATTTGAATTTTGAACCATTTCAGGCGGAAAAAATTATTGGGCCATCTGAATGCGAAAAATGATGAAAAAATGTTCAGGCCAGATCATAAGCCTGCATATCAATGTCCAATAAAGGCCAGGAATATGAGCTGATGAACCGCTGCAACGGACAGCCATCAAGTATCAGACGGTAGATACTTCTTGAGGGCAGGATCTTCCTTTAGAAGCTTAAGCTGACTCTCCTCAGAAGGTGTGCGGTTCGCTTTATTCTGCAGTTCAGTTGCCCTTTCCAGCTTCTTGAAGTTGTTGTAGTATTTCATCGTATCTCGCAAAAACTCAATTGCAGCTTTTCCGCTCTGTCCATTTCCGGAAAGCTCGGATGCCAGCTTTGCCACCTTTTCGTCTATCTCATCTTGTGGGTTCACCCGCAACTCCTTTTGAACCTCGATGATTGCATAACTGCAATCGACAAACTCATCCCCTCCAGAGGTCATGACTTTGAGTTGATTGCCGACGAGCCTCAGGTATCTGGCGTCCTCATTGCTCACTTCTTTTCTGAAGATGACATAGTATCCCTGCTGAAGGAGTGGATGTTTTGTTCCTGATTTTGTGGCTTCCAGATCGAGTCTTTCATCGATGATTCTGTCATGGGGATCGAGATCATCGAGGAGCTTGAAAATGGAGTCCATGCCTTCTGTTGCCACCTTCAGGGGAATCGAGTATTGATAGAGGACGGGAACAGCGGCGATGACGTTATCCGCCAGCTCTTTGGCCATATCCACGAATCCGGTATCTGTCTTGTCAATATCATAAATTCGAATGTTCAGAGTCAGGCATTCATTCAGGTCTTTGAAGTCCCCCACTGACAGTATTCTCCGGTTCAGGAAATCATTGACATATCCAAGAGGCGTGCCATTCTGCATGAAATGGATCTTTTCCACCTTGGGATCGGTTCCGAATTGATAACTGGAGACTACAAACAGGTCGTTTGTCATTCCGCTGCTCATTGGATGCAACTCCACCTTAAGGCCGTCTCTTCGATACTTGCGGTCTTCACATTCCCGGATCATAACTCCGCGGAGGGTGACTGTGATATTATCCCCTTCATAAAAGCGCGATACATCCTTGGGAGCTTCTTTTTTATCTGTAATTTCAGAAATATATTTGTCAAGGCCCTGAAGAACAGATCCGTTGGCATCTGTGTCATTTAATGCCGCAATCCACAGTCTGGTTGGCAACGATTTACCTTCACCCATGATTCATTCCCTCCGTACGGAAAAATGACCAGATAATCAGATTCGATTTCCTTATAAATACTTTCTGCAGTATTTTATAAATTATTTTTTTAATTTCCGTAGCATCGACTGCAAGGGCTCAGCTTTCCTGAAAAAGATATGGCTGAGCAGAGCCAGGCCGGTTCAAAGTCTATGAATGCAGGATGTCTCCGCCACATGAGAGTCGAATAATCCTGATTCTCTCCTCATCCGCATCAACCTCGACCACAGTGCCGCTCTTCAGATTCAGCACATCCTGTGGCACGTTGTCCACGAGGGGAATGCCGCTGATGATGGCCCCGACAGCCACGATGGGCTCAGAGCGCAGATTGATCATGGCAGCAGGCGCAAGTCCCCTCTTTTTGAGCTGGTAGATGACGTAGGAGCCGACCGTCGAGCCCTTGCCGCCTGGAAAAATGAGCACCTTTCCTGCGATGCACTGGCCGAAAAGCTCATGCAAAGGATCGACCACCCTGCCCGTCCCGGCATCTACATTTCCTAAAAACGAGATGGCGTCCTTTGTCACCAGCGCCTCTGCACGTGCAGATCCGGATGCTACCCTGTGACATTTTATATCCATTTCACCGCCTCCCTGTGGCCACATCAATGCATTCCTCAAGACTTCCAAAGCCTGCTTTGACTCCAGCCATACCAGGCAGGTAGGCGAGCGCCTTGCCGGAGTTTGTCATCATACAGGAAAACCTCTCTGTGGCAGGCGATACGACCATGCATGTGTCGCAGAATACCCGCGCCCCGCTCTCCTCAATTGCAGCCACAAGCTTCGGATTTTGCTCTGCAATCTTTCTGGCGGTGCAGACCCACAGTTCCTTTTGCACCTTCCGGCCACCAAGAAGCCCTGCGATCTTCTCCAGCTCTTCAGAGGTGCAGTGAGGGCAGCCAAGGGCTATGGCATCTGCATCATCTCCAGGATTTTGGGCATAGACCTCATCGATGTCCTTTTTGTCGATATGAATATGCTCCTCAGGAACAGATGCCCCTGGCGGCTCTGGAGTCGCATCTTTTACGTAATAAAGTGCCACTGAGCCGCTGGCAGCCATTGCTGCGCCCAGGGCCTTGAGGTCTCCTCTGGCGGGCATTGCCTTCAGCATGAATAGGGGCACTCCGTCTTTTACAATTCTTCCTACCAGAAATCCCAGAGCGCCATAATCCGAGCCATGAATCTCTGCTTCCACTGTCACGCTGTGTGTAGGCCTTCTGAACTCATCCAGGTGATAGCCGTACAGAGCAGTCTTTCCAACAAGCGCTGCAGCCAGAGCTGAAGGCCCGCCCTCCCGGTTGGTGCGCGCGCCTATGACGGAATTGGCATAGGAGACTGCAGAGGACTCGCTCCAGGCCAGATGATCTCCAGGGCCTGCAATGTCATCATAGATCTGATATGGAGTGCAGGTGCAGTCGATTGTAACTCCAAGCTTTCGATAGGCTTCGATGGTTTCCTGCTGTTTGGAAGAGAAGTCCCCGGTGATGCCCATCTCTTTGCAGCGCAACAGATCCATGCCAGCCGGATTGAGGATGCTTGGAACCACCACTTTGCCTGACAGATCGGATATCCATTCCAGGCCTGCCTGGCCTATGTTCTTGTAGGAGACACCTGCAATCTGCACAGACCTCACAGGCACGAGCCTAAGAGCTCCGTAGATGTCTCCGAGAGCCACAAGAATCTCCATCATGCGCCTCAGGGTCTCGCCTTTTTCGCCCTGATAAATTGCCTCCTCCTCTCTGGAAAGGTACATAGCGGACGCATTTGGCTTTTTGATATAAATATTGGGCCCCGCCTGGCAGGTCCGGGCAGGACCGCGGACATCTTGGCGAAGAGGACTTCTCGTCAGACCAGACGGTGCAGCGGGTGCGTTTCTGCTGGCACAATATCCAGGTCACGCACAGCCTCAGCCACCAGTATATCTGCCAATGCAGCAGCAGGAAATATGGTATCAGCCAGCTCAATTGGGCCATAGAGCAAAAAGTCGGCTGCAGAGAGAAGCTGCATGGCTGCAGCTGATGCATCGCAGCATCTTTTGATGGACTTATCCCTCTCTGACAGCCACGACCAGGACGACACTGCATTGTGAATTCCTGAGCCGACAGGAATTCCTAGGCGTGCCTTGGCAGCTACTGAAAAACGCAAAGCTGCACCCGCACCGCTTCCTATGGGCAGCACAGCCGGATCTATGAGCAGATTTGAGAAGCCCAGCTCCTTTGCTCTCTCGATGAGCCCCTTTTCGCATATCTGCCCACCTGTCTCAAGAATGGCCAGCGATCCGTCCACTCCTGGCTCGGACGGATTGTAGGCCAGAATGATGGCACTGTCCACCTCTGAGCCCTGAATGGCAAGAGCTTCTGCCTCATCTGTGGCCACGCTGATGCTGTTGTAGATTGCCCGGTCTGCATATCCAATCTCTGAGACGAGGGCTGCAGCAGCCGCGCGCGTTGCAGCATCTGCTGAGTCGATGATGAAGGGACCGGTCCAGACCCCGTCTACAAAATCCAGGTACCTGGAAAATGCCTCGATGCTCCTGGAATAAATGTGAAGGATGCCAGGGCATCCGGTCTCCAGAGACAGCTCCGCCTGGCGAGCTATGAGCCCCTCAGCAGCCTTTCTATCGAAGACTCCTCTATTATGATCCTCGACTATATCATGTCCCTGATAAAAGATGGTGCCGCATAAAACGGATGGCAGCTCGCCTGGCTGGCCGCCAAGCTTCACTCCAGCCACGTTTACCACGGACTGCTCCTTATTGAATCTGAACATATTCATTCACCAGCCAACACAATCCATGCTGAGCTGTCCATGAACACACCAGCTCCCAGGGCCAGATCTCCGGGGCCGGTTGCGATCAGCCGCGTTACTGCCTTTCTCTTTACAACCTGGAAGGGCTCAGCAGGATAGGGCTCAGACATCTGGCTGTACCTTGCTATCAGCTCCTCGATCTGCAATGCGTCCACCAGGCCGATGCGGTCGATCAGCTCCACCTGATCCTGAAAGCGGCGTATGGCTTCAACAGGCAGATTCTGAATGAAGGGAATGGCCCCGTCAGAGCCTATGATCCTGCCCTGTCCGTCTATTCCGTTTCTGTGAAGGGCAAGAATCGTATTTCCGGGCATGTGTCCCCTCGACTCCAGGCCGCAGAGGATGAGAAACCTGATATTGCAGTTGGATATGACATTTGCCACTATCTTCTCCACGCCCAGGTTCTCGGTCTTGCACTGGCCGAAGATGGCTGCGCGTTGAACGGTAATGGGGCTTGCCAGGGTGACCACCGCCACCCTTGCCATGGGATCGCATACATGATAGTCGCCGCGCACAGGCGGCCATGGATCCAGGCAGCCATTGCTGTCGTGTTTCTGTTCTGCAGTCATGTCGCCGTCCTTCTTGCCGCAAGCTGTCTTCGTCAAAACAACCACATTGTCCAAAGAACATTTACCATGCAGTTTCCATATAAAGATACCTTAGCAGATCATGGTACGCATAGAACAGGACCATCAACATTTATAGCCAAGAAGAGACTACATGCAAGAGGGGCAATTGGGGATAAAGATATTGATAGGACAGATCCAATTAGCTCTTAAAAAATGAACCCCTTAAATGGAGGCGAAAAGATGAGTTCAAAGCTAAATTGCATGATGTGGCTTGTAGCTTTAGCTCTGTGCATGGCTATGGCCCAGGCACAAGACAGCTCGCTTCGCGTAATCGGAGTGGGAACCGTGCAGGTTCCTGCGGACACAACTGTCATTGCATTTGATGTTCAAAACAACAGTGAGAACTTCACCCAGGCGGAAGAGGCCAATTCCCTGGTTCTGAACAGGACTGAGGAAGCCCTTTTGGCTGCTGGAGTCAAGAAAGAAGAGATAATGCCCGATAGATCCCAGGGCCGCATGACGGCTCATCGGGTGATCTGCAACACTGTGAACAACACCTCCAACTGCAAGGATGTGGTCTTGAATGCGGCCACTGCTCAGATGGTAGTGAAATACAAGAACAGTGACGCCAATCAGACCCAAAAGGTGATCGACGCGGCAAAGGCCACTGGCGCAAAGGCTACCATCTGGGGATACGAGCTTAGCGATCCGAGCAAGGCTGTGGATGATGCCAGGAAGAAGGCCCTGGAAAACGCCAAGGCCAAGGCTGAGTACTACGCCTCAAGCTACGGGCTGACTCTCGGAAATTCGATGCAGATAGAGGAGCCGACATATCCGGATATCGATGTTGGTCCAGGCTATGGATTGGATTCTCCCTGGAGAATGAACCGGATGCTATGGATGGATCCATTCATGAGAGGTGGCCGCCTCTGGGATGACGATTATATCCCTGAGGGAATGGCAGAGGTCACTGCTTATGTCAGCGTGACTTATAAGGTCAGTTGATAATTGAGACGCTAACTCATTTTTTTATTTGTTTTTCGCCATAAGAGCACATTGCATCTCATCAGGCAGATGGGCTCGTGAATTTGGACCTAATTTTTCAAATAGTAGAAGCTGCATTTATGATCTATAAAGTTCGGATGTGCATCAGAGCATGAGGGGAATGAATATGAGAAGAGCCAGACTGTATGTCATACTATTAATATCGGTTTTTTTGCTGTGCAGCATGGGTGTTCAGGGAAAAGGCGGAAGCCTGCTGCGCATAGATGGTCCGTGTGGCTGGACGAAGCAGCTTGAGGTGCCTCTGGGATCAATTGTTTATCTGGTGGTGCTGCCCGGCACCGAAGGAGACGCAGTTGTTTCTGATCAGTATCCTGACGGAAGCATTCATTCAAAGAGCTGCTATCTGCAGGGCTATGACCACCTTCCAGTTGCTGCTGCAATCCCTGGAAGGCACGTTTTCAGCTATGTCATATCCGGGAAAAAGAGCAATTCCGTGATAATTGATGTGGCCATGGCACAGGCTGCTGCCGAAATTCAGCAGACACACATTGTTGTCCCTCAGCCGGTGATTCAGGCAACAGCAATTCAGACACCACCTGTTGTGGTATCTTCCCGCATCAGGCCGGTTTCTCTCTCAAAGGGTGCTTTTGTCAATTCAGTGATGCTCCAGTATTATCCAACGGGCGCTCATATCATGAATGACCAGAACGGGATAGTT
>DAONDW010000089.1:0-4368 GCA_035402785.1 Methanothrix sp.
CAAAGCTTCAAAAGCCCGGAGAAAAGCCAGCCCGATCTGGAGAATACCTGGAGCGCGGCCCTCGTGGAGGAGATGTTCCCAAAGCTCGCCAGGTGACAATCGATCGCAAAGACAACAAGCTCCCGCCTACTCAAAAGCCAAATCGCACCTGGAAACGAGAAAAGTGATAAAAAGCAAGTGGCTGATCTGCCGAAGATCATCCGGCAAATCAGCATAGCTTTTCTTGAAACCTCACTCAATATAAATCGCCGGCCTCCCTGGCTCCGCCTGCTTGCTCTTGCCCTTGGGATCCGCTCCCGGCTCGTCTGCAGAGTAGACCTCCACAGGCACACCAAAGGCGCTGGCCAGGTACTCCTTCTCCCTCGTGAGCGTCTGCAGCTCATCAAGCCCCAAAGCCTCAGCGCTCAGTGAGTGAGCGGCCTTCGCCAGCTTCTGGGCATACTTCGGAGCATCCTTCTTGTTCTTGGAGATAGCAGGGTCAGCCATCGCCTGCTTCATGAGCGCCCCCATGTCGAGCTTTCCGCCAGATGCAGCAGCCACTGCAAGCCTCAGCATCTCCTTCTTCCAGGCTGGTGTCGTGTAGAGCGTGATCTTAGAGGGCCTGGCCTTTGTGACGTTCACGATCTCCTGCACATCATTTAGCATCCTTTCCAGGAGATCCTCGGCCTTCTCTGCCCTCTCGTCTATGAGCGATGCATCAGCCACCGGCCAGGAGGCAAGAGACGCATATCCATCTCCGAGTCCCGAAGACCAGATCTCCTCGCAGACGTGAGGCGTGAAAGGCGCCATCATCCGAACCCACGCAGACAGAACGGCCCGGAGCTGGTTCTTGCCGCCTCTCCTCTGATACCACCTCAGATCATTGAACAGCAGATAAAATGCGCTCTGCAAAGCCCTGCGCGTCTGAATCGCCTGCATGGCCTCAGTCGCCTCAGAGATGCGTCTTTGCAGCCTTGAGAGCATCCAGCGGTCAACCAGTGTCTTCTCAGCCTTTTCGTCAATGCTGCTGTCAGCCAGAATATCCTTTGCTAAATTGTAGAACCTGTCCAGATGAGCATGAGTGGACTCGACACCATCATTTCTCCAGTCCACATCAGCAGTCCCTTCAGCATTTCCCAAAATGTAAAGCCTTGTGACATCAGCTCCGTTCTCTGCAACAGCCTGGCGTAGAGTGAGAAGCGGCCCCTTGGACTTGGACATCTTCTGCCCCTCAAGAGACACAAATCCGTTGACTGCTATCGCCTTCGGCCACAGGCGCTCAGGGAATACTGCCACATGGTGATAGAGGAAGAATAGCAGATGATTTGCAACCAGATCCTTTCCTGAGGTGCGCAGATCAACAGGATACCAGTAGGCAAAGTCGTCATGAATCTGCTTGACAGTCTTTTCAGGAACTCCAGTTATCGCTGCAACCGATGTAGCATCCCCATTGTTCATGAAGATGTACTCGAAGAACTCCGGCGGCAGATTGTCTATCTTCATCCCGGCGTTGACATACTTGGCCAGGATGTAGTAGGCCATGTAAATCGTGCTGTCTCCGAGAGACTCAATCAGCCACTCTTTATCCCAGGGCAGATGCGTTCCAAGACCCTTCCTGCGGGCGCAGGCCTTGTCCTTCAGCCAGTCCACCTTGTTTATGAACTCCACCCGGAACTCCTCTGGAATGATCTTCATGCCTGCGAGACAGCGCAGCACATTCGCCTTCCACTGCGGCTCGGAATACTCGAGGAACCACTGGTCCCGAACCATCATGATAACACAGCGCGTGCCGCAGCGGCAGATGACGGGCGTCTCTGAAAACTCGTAGAAGATCTCCGCCATGCCCTGCTTGATCAGATCTCCTAAAAGTACGTCTTTGATCTTGCTGACTGCAATTCCGGCATACTTTCCAGTGTTGGCCTTGAGAACTCCATTATGAAACTCCCGCCTGTAGACCATCTTTGTGGCCTCTTCGGCTTTGGGGTCATTCTGGTCTTTGACATTCAGCTCTTTTACGGCTTCAATTGCAGGAAGCTCTCCATAGCCTGGAGACTCAATCAGCGAAATGAACTTGATGTCTCTCAAATTCTCAGTTATGCCATAAATTGACAGGTCTCTGTCATACAGGTCTTTGAGAGCCAGATAGTCGTAAGGCGCATGAGCCGGAACTGACATGACTATTCCTGAGCCATTGTCCGGGTCCACAAAGCCAGCAGGCAGAATGAGAACCTCGGTTCCCGTCAGTGGATTTTTGACCTTCTTTCCTATCAGCTCCTTTCCTGCAACTTCTCCGAGCAAAGATACAGTCCTGTCTGTGAACGTGAGCTTCTCATAGGATTCCTTTGATACGACCCAGGTCTCGTCGTTTACCTTTGCCAGCACATAATTGACATCAGGATTCAGCCAGAGATTGACAACTCCGAAGACAGTCTCAGGGCGCAGAGTGGCACAGGGCAAAATGAGATCTCTCGGCTGAATGGGATCTCTCATCTGAAACTTGATCAATGCAAAGTCCATGATCGTCGCATCCTCTCCCTTGAGGATGTCATGGTCCTCGACCGGATTTTTGTCGTGCGGACACCAGCGCACAGGATGGCTGCCCTTGACCACATAATCCAGGCGGCGCAGGATGCCGTACTGCCACTCGATGAACTTGCTGTAGGCCGGATCGGTTGTTGTGAACTCGCGCCTCCAGTCTATCGAATAGCCTATGGACTGCATGGCAGCCTTGGCCTCTCTCCTGAAGTAAAGCACGATCTTCTCAGGAGTGTTCAGCTTTGCAAGCTCATTTTCGGGAATTCCGTGCAGCTTCGTATAAACGCCCCAGATGAGAGGATCTCTGTTTGTGATCAGCTCAGAAAGCCCAACAATCGGAGTTCCTGTGGCGTGAAATGCCATTGGAAACAGGACGTTTTTGCCCTGCATTCGCATGAACCTTGCAACTGCATCGCCTATGGTAAACGTCCTTGTGTGCCCGGCATGCAGATTTCCATTGAGATACGGATAAGGAATAGTTAAAAAGAACTTCTCTCTGGAGTCAGGCTCAGGCTGAAAGACCGCCTTTTCTTCCCAGGTCTTTTGCCATTTAGCCTCAATCTCCTTTGCAGAATAATTTTCCAGCATTTAAAATTACCTCTGAATTTAACTGTCCATCTCTTCCAGCCTGAAGACAGCCTCCTCGATCCTGGCAGTCGGCTGAGTGATAGAGAACCTGATATACCCCTCGCCATATTTTCCGAAGCCCACTCCAGGCGTGGCCACAATGCCAGTTTCATTGAGCAGCCGCCCTGCATATTCAATTGAGCTTCCTCCAACCCACGCCCAGAGATAGAGTGTGGCGCGAGGCTTTTCCAGCTCCAGGCCCTTATCTTTGAGAGCCCGATACAGGATTTCGATCCTGTGCCGGTAGACATTTCGAATCTCGTCTACAACCGATTTCGGGCTGTTCAGGGCCACGATGCCCGCATCCTGCACAGCGCCGAAGGTCCCGGAATCGATATTGCTCTTGACCTTGCCAATGCCTGCCACAACTCCGGCATTTCCCACGACCGAGCCAATCCTCCAGCCTGTCATGTTGTAGGTCTTCGACAGCGAATGAAACTCCACAGCCACATCCTTTGCACCATCCATCTCAAGGAGCGACAGAGATCTCTCGTCGTCATAGTAGGTCTCTGAGTACGGATTGTCGTGCATGATGATGATGTTGTAGTCCCTTGCAAAGTCTATCAGCTTCTTGAAGAAATCCCTGTCCGCCGAGGCCCCTATGGGATTGTTGGGATAGTTTAGGAACATGATCTTTGCCCTTTTTGCGTCCGCCGGGCTGATGGCATCGAGGTCTGGCAGGAACCTGTTCTCCTTCAAGAGGGGCATGATCACTGGCTCGCCTCCGGCAAATGCTGTCGCAGTGCGGTACACCGGATAGGCAGGATCCGGCACCAGGGCTGCGTCTCCAGGATTGATGAAGGCTAAAGGCGCATGGGCAATGCCTTCCTTTGAGCCGATCAGTGTGAGCACCTCGCTCTTTGGGTCAAGGTCCACGCTGAATGTCCTCTTGTACCATTCAGCAACTGCTGTTCTGAAGGCCAGCTTTCCCTCGTAGGAGGGATACTGGTGATTGGACGGGTCTGCTGCAGCCCGGTTCAGTGCTTTGACAATGTGCTCAGGCGTCGGCAGATCCGGATCGCCCACGCTTAAGTCAATTACATCCACGCCCTTTTCTCTGGCATTCTGTTTTGCTTTGTCAATGGCAGCAAATAGATAGGGCGGGAGATTTTTTATCCGATCGGCATACATTGGTTTCTCTCCATGAAAGCATTGTGATTACAGTAGTGCTCATATATCATGCTGTCTGCTGGGTTGCATCTGTCAAGCAAAGAATTTTGCGGCAGG
>DAONDW010000089.1:4468-6599 GCA_035402785.1 Methanothrix sp.
GTTGGACATATGGCAGTCAAAGAGAATGGACTTCAGAATTTCCGCGCCTTTGAGAAAATTTGAAAATCGTAGATATCAATAAGCATCTCAATGGCATTGCCTGGGAGCTTCCTTTCGAGAGTCCGTTTGTACAGGAAATTCACATAGCCAAAAAATACACCAGGCGATCCTGCCCAGGAAATTTGCTCTGTCTGCAATGACCAGCATACCCCATATGCTTTTACAGGCATCACTGCAGGAGTGAATTTCGTCGGCCATAACACAGGACACTATGCAGTTTGCCTGTATCTTGATAATGATGATAATATTGATGCAAGCTGAGGAGACATTCCCCCGAAATCACTTCATGGATTGCTGGCGGCGGGAGAGCTGACTGTCCACTGCCTGGTCCATGATCTCCAGGAACTGCTGCCTGGCCTCGCGCGGGATCGTCGCGCCTGCAGCCACATTGTGCCCTCCGCCCACGCCCCCAACAGCGCGGGCCGAGCGCGACAGGGCATCCGCCAGATCCAGGCCGGACCTCACCAGATCCTGGGTTCCACGAGCAGAGACCTTGAGTTCGCCTTTTTCTGTAAGGGCGAAGGCCAGAATGGGCCTTGAGCGATCGGCCATCTGAAAGCTCATGCCTGCCACAATGCCTACGATCGTATCCAAAATGGCGTCTCCAGCATCGAAGTACTGGATGCTTTTCATGGGAATGATTCCTTTTTCAGCCACAAGCTTGAGGCCGTTTACCAGATTCTGACGGTGCTGGCCGAGCAGCCTCTGAGCCTCGGAAAAAGCATGACCCCGGTCGCCCATGCAGACCGAAAGCCCGACATCAGCATGGCCATAGCGGGCTGTCGCATTGAGCAGAGTCGAATACTCGCTCGCATCCCGTAGCTCAGTTCCCTCCTGCTCAGAGAGCAGAATATAGACCTCTCCTATGAGCCTCTCAAGCTTCACATTGGACAGTCCATTTCTAAGACCCTTCCTGATGATCGCCGTGACCAGCAGGGACCTCTCCTCCGAATTGAGGTCTATCCACCTGCGCCACCGCTCTCCGCTCAGACGGATGCCGATCTCCTTCAGAAATGCAATGCAGGCATCCTCATTTCCAGAGAGCCCCGGAAGATATGGGTCCTGAGAGTATTCAAGCATCTTGTAGACAGGACGCGTCTGCCTGCCAAAGAGCTTGATATCCCTGCCAAAGGATAGAGCACCGGCAGCAGAGCCGATGTCCAGCAGATTGCGGTTGATGCCAACGAGCTGGCCGTGCGCCATGTCTTGCAGGTCGCCAACCGCTCCTACCACAGCCAGCGCCGCCAGATCGTCATTTTCTCCAGGGCTATTGGCCAGCTCTCTTGCCAGCAAAAATGATGTCCCGCTGCCGCTGAGCTGTGTTGCGCCATCAGCCCCAACCAGATGGGGATTGACGTGGGCAATTGGCTGGGCTTCACTTGATGCAGGCTTATGATGATCGGCCACAATCGCAGCGAGGCCGCGATCGCATATCTGCGGAATCATTCCGCTTCCAAGATCTGTGAAAATTACAAGCTCTGCATTTTGATCTGCAATCTCATCGAGAGCTGCCTCGTCAAGCTGCCGGAAGAACATCGACCGGTAATCCAGGCCGCACCTTTCCACAGCAGTGCAGATGATTGCAGCCGAGGTCAGTCCATCGGCATCCACATGAGAGACTATGAGCAGGTCTTTTTTCCTTCGAATTTCCTGGGCGGGGCTCCTGCACAGCTCGCACAGCGCCCGGTACTTTTCTGCAATCTCCTGGCTATTCTGATTCTGCATGTCTATTTCAACTCATTTTGCATTGTGAGATTGATCTCTGCCGCCCAGCTCGTTCCCAGCAGGCGGAAGCTGCTTGGAATGCTGGTCATCTGGGGATAGCTGCTAATTGAGGCCTCTTGAGCAGCGGGCGCTTTGGTAAAAAGGAACTGGTCTTCGATGGAGACGTTATCAGTGCTATTCAAAACAAAGACGTATTTATTCACAACCTCGCCGCTTCCCCGTACCCTTCCAGCGGCAACCGTGCTCTCATCAGATCCCATTACAAAATCTGTCATCACTGTTCCAGTCCCAACCACATTATGGCTGTAATCGATGTCCATATCTGTAGAACTCGCGCATGCTACAG
>DAONDW010000090.1:0-3215 GCA_035402785.1 Methanothrix sp.
CAGAATGGCAACGCAACTGCCCAGCAGGGCATCCACGAACCTGGAACCGGTCTTGTCAATCCTGAGTTGAAAGAGGCCGCCCAAGGCACCGGACAGGGACTGGCCGCGAAGGCGGAAAACGTCACGAATGAATCTGCCGCCAGCGCTTCAAAAACTCAGCCGGGATTTGAAGCGGCTCTCGCCCTGTTTGGCATCATCGCCGCATCATTCGGGCTGCTCCCCCGAAAACAATAGTTGCGCGATGTCAATTCTCTTTTTTATGATGTGATATTCCTTCAATCGTACAGCGTCTGCTCCCTTTCTATTTCACTGGCTTCCATGAATTTTTCTATGGTTTTCTTTCTTCGATGCCATCTAATCGAGTTCCCTGTGAGATTTTCATCCTCTATCGCATCTCAGCCTGCTCTGCCATTAGATCGGAGTTCTTCGATTTGCCTGTCGATTGATTTCTCCTCTTCCGTCAAATCGGGCTCTTCAATTGCATCGGCGACCGCCTTTATTGCCACACCCACCATTACGCCCTTGAGAAATGGCAGTCGATCCATTTCATCTAAAGCGCTGATAACGCGATTGAGATATCGCTTGATTGTGGTCCCTGGAATTGATCGATATGCATTGAGTTCATCCGTAACGAAGTTCAATTCTTCATCTGTGAAACCAAAGCCATTCAGGAATGCTGAGATGTCATCCTCGTCATCGCTCATAAGACGGCATATCTGATCTGATAGCAGATCATCCTTTCGAATCCAAAAACGAGATGCAGAACGATTCGTATGCGTCAGACCGCAATCAGACGAAATTTGACACCTTCACCCCAACCAATCTGACCTTCCAATTCCCTCGAATAAACGGTACAATCAATCGCCTGGCGTTGTTCCTGAGGATATTCAGGTCATTGGTGGCAAACGGCAGGGACCTGGAACTCGTGTGCGTATCGAAATGCTCGTACCTGATCCTGACTGTGATGGTCCTGAACCTGAAACCATTTGCGATGACATCAGAATGAACTTCCTCTGCCAGCCCATTCAGAACACTTAAAATCTGTTCCTGGTCACTCATGTCCTTCTCAAATGTGGTGTCCCTGCCAATTGACTTTGTCTCATATTCCTCCACGACCTCCCGGCGGTCGATGCCATTTGCGAATTCATGAAGTCTGGCACCCCATGCGCCAAAGGCCCTTGTGAGGACCTCCGGTTTTGTGCAGGCAAGGTCCTTGACAATCTCGATATTCATGTCTGCCAATGCCTGTTCGGTCTTTGGACCAATTCCAGGGATTTTTCTGACCTCCAGTGGATTTAGGAAGTCCCTGACTTCATCAGGTTTGACCAAAGTCATGCCATGGGGTTTCCTGAAGTCCGAGGCAATCTTGGCAATCATCTTGTTGGAAGCGACGCCAATGGAACAGGTCAAATGCTCCTTCTCCAGGATTTCTTTCATCAGGCGTCTGGCAAAATCCGCTGCCTCATCGAAGTCCTTTACTCTGCTCGATATGTCGAGATATGCCTCATCTATGCCGCCCTGCTCAAATCTGTCGGCATGGCATCTGAGGATTGCCATTATTCCGTTGGACGCAGGTACGTAGAGATCGAAATGCGGTCTAAGGTAAACACCATCCGGACACAATTTCCATGCGCGGGAGATGGGCATGGCGGATCTGACGCCAAACTTCCTTGCTTCATAAGACGCACTGCTGACGACACCCCGGCCTGTGCCGCCCTTTGGGTCCGCTCCCACAATGACCGGTCTGCCCTTCAACTCTGGATGCTCCCGGACCTCGACCGAGGGAAAGAACGCATCCAGATCAACATGCAGGATGATTCGCATTATGTCAATATGGCAGATATGGCAAGGCAGCAATCATCGTCCGAAATAGGCAGCGACCTTCTTCAATTGCTCTGGAATGGATATGCCCTGTGGACATTTCTTCTCGCATTCTCCACATTCCAGGCATTGAGACGCAAATCCTGGACTGCCAAACATGCCTCCGAGAAAGCCGTAATTGTACCTGGCAACTTCCGGCGCATCGAACATGCATCCTTGATTGTACATCTCAAAGCACTCAGGAATGCTGACATTTGCCTGGCATGGCATACAGTACCGGCAACCTGTGCATGGTATTTGAATTCTATTTCGATACTCCGCCTCCACGTCTTTGAATAGAGCAAGATCTTCTGAGGATAGCGAATTTGGCAGACCATTTTCTGCATAGACCAGATTCTGCCTGACCTGTTCAAAATTTGACATTCCGGATAGCACAACTGTCGCTTCAGGATGGTTCCAAACCCATCTCAATGCCCATTCTGTGGCACTCCTCCGGACAGGAGACTTCTTCCAGATGTCGTTTATTGAAGGAATATCTTTGGTGAGCATCCCGCCGCGCAGTGGCTCCATGACGACGACTCCAATGCCGTGATCTGCTGCATACTGGAGTCCTTCTGTTCCTGCCTGGTATTTCTCATCCATGAAGTTGTACTGGATCTGACAGAATGTCCAATCGTAGGCATTTATGATCTCTTTGAACATGGCCAGCTCATCATGAAATGAGAAACCTGCATATTTTATCCTGCCATCATCTATTGCATTATCCAGGAAGTCTGTGACGCCCAGAGTCCTCAGATTTTCCCAGAAGGGATTCATGAGTCCATGCACCAGGTAAAAGTCGATGTGGTCAGTCTGCAACCGCTTTAGCTGCTCATCCAAATAATGATCCATATCTGCGCGCGATTTGATGAGCCATGAAGGGAGCTTTGTAGCAAGGAAGACTTTTTCGCGATATCCTTCCTGCAGAGCACGACCGACAAAAGGTTCGCTTTCCCCATTGTGATATGGATAGGCAGTGTCAACGTAGTTAACACCGTGATCAATGGCATATCTGAGCATTGCGGTTGCCTGTTCTTCGTCGATATTGCCCTCTTTCCTGACAGGCAGGCGCATACATCCGAATCCAAGAATAGAGAGATCGACTGGCAACTTGTTCATCCTTCGATAGAGCATCGTAGCACCTCAACCTTCTTGATAGATATGAAGGTCTGCTAATATATACTTCAGCATCTGTGCGGTGCAGCAGCGTCCAGAAAATGCAGCTAAAAGGGCGTCGCGGACCCGCGTGGGCCTGATAGGGACTTGATGCCGATCTCTCTTGATGATTTCTTTTAGATGAAAACTATCATTGTGATTTGAAGCAAAACCCTTTTATATCGGCGATTGACGTATAT
>DAONDW010000090.1:3315-6589 GCA_035402785.1 Methanothrix sp.
GGGGGTCTTTCTCAGGATCTCCTCGATCTCAGCGCTTGACAATCCATCCAGCCAATCGTTGAGCTTCTTGCCGGGGTTATGTCCTGTCCAGTATGACTGAAGCCGAATGTGCAGGTCGCACATGTGATTGAGGCTTAATCCGCGCTGGCAGATGGGGCCGCGGCATGGTCCGTGGCCCTTCAGATCGCATTCTATGGACTTCATAGTAATCATCTCATAATGATCTGGCTCTAGCGGGCGGCATCGAGATTCTGCAGGCCAAAAGACTCAGCCAGCACATCGGGATTTATTCTTCCGCTCACAAGCGTGCGCCTGGACCTGGTCTCATTCATGACCACCCTGGCCGGGGCAAATACATTGTGGTCCACCTTGAAGAAATCAAACCCCGCAGCCTTGAAGGTTTTATAAAATGGAGCTCCCCAGTCCCGAGAGGCGCTGGATGGCATGTCTTTCTGATATTTTTGCAGCTCTTCGAGGTTTTCGTATTTCAAAGTATAGCAGGTCTCACCGCCGTAGATGATGGCATCGTTTGATGAGCCCATGCACATGGTGGCGTCGCCGGTGATGGGAGAAATTGGTGCCCGGCCCCAGCCGCACTTGATCTTCGTGATATCAAATCCCATGGCGAAGAGCTTATGCAGTCCCGTCTCCACCACTCTGGCCGAGACCTGGACCAGTCCTGCCACAGAATCCGTAGGCGCAATGGCAATTCTCAGGTCAGCCGGATCTATGCTGCACTTTTCTGCGATGAAAGAGCATGTCTTTTCATCAGGCAGCCGGCTGGACTCTAAAACGAGGACGCCCACATCCGAGCACTCCTCAAAGCCGATCTTATCATAAAGCTCACGAGTCTTCTTCGCCAGAACCCTGGCGGGACCGCTGCCCATGGCAAAGTATTTGTCCACTTTGATCTGCCACATGGCGCACTGGGAGGCCATGCAGGAAATTGCAGGATAGTCGGTGGCCACCTGGATGCCAGGAAGCAGAATATCTTTGATATAAAACGGCGTGAGCTGGATATCAGCCAGGTCTGCCATGCAGAGGCGGGAGAGATAGACGCCTGCCCCAAGGCCACCATCTGCCTTGACTCCTGCATCAGCCACAACTGCGCCATTTTCCATTTCATGAATCTCGATTTTCAGCTCATCGCTGTAATCGAGCATCTCCTCGAAGACCTCAAATCCCATCTCATTGATTCCCATCAAGCCGGATCACCTTTCCCAAGTCCAAATGCAACCGGCCATAAAAGTCTATCGACAAGCTTGCCAAAAAAATGATCGGAACCTGAAAAAGAGCCTATCTGATGCCTCCACGCACAAATGGCTGAACGCTCAAATATTTATAGCAGACGAACGATGATTTTCCATCAAATTGGAGGTGGGCGTTTGATTATATCTACAAAAAGACTTTTCATTTCGACGATATCGATGGCTTCTTTGCTCTTCCTGGCAGGAGGAAGCCTGGCTGCGACAGCTCATAACGACACCGGCGCATTGAATCGTGATGAGATTACGACCTCTTGGAATCTCTCATTTCTTTTCAAGGACAGAGATGCTGCAACTGCAGAATTCGGCAAACTACAGGCTCAGCTTCAAGAGATGAATGCAACATTTAAACCGCGATTTGAAAACCTCACAGGTCCAACGCTGCTGGAATACATCAGGGAGGACGAGGATTTCAGCAAGAACCTCAGCATCCTCATGGCCTATGCCAATGCCGAAAACAGCCTGAACGTCAATGATGAGTTCTTTGAAAAATTCATTTCAGATGTGCAGAATCTGATCACGGATTACTCAAAAGCCACATCTTTTGCAGATGTGCAGCTCAAATCCCTCTCATCCGCAGAATGGGAGAGGCTTTATTCGGAAGAGCCGGGGCTGGATGAGTACAGAGCCTATCTCACCAACAGCTACCAGCGCTACCATGACCACCGCCCGAAAAACGAGTCGCATGCCGCCCATCTGGCTGATCTCTCGAACCAGCTCATGAAAATCAATACCGAGGCGGAAAAAGAGATCACAAACAACGTGACCAATGCAGGCAATGTCACTCTTGAAAACGGAGTGGTGCAACCTGTGAACTCGGAGACCTACTGGGTTATTCTCACCACAGATGGCAATCGAAAAGACAGAAAGCTGGTCTACGACAAACGCTTCTATCATCTGGTTGATCAATCGGAGAGAATGGCAGAGATATATTGCAATAAATCGAAGCTGGACGACCAGCTCGCGCGGGAGCTGAATTACTCTGATTCTTATGATGCCAAGATGTTTGAAACCTATCTCACCAAAGAGCAGATAGAGACCATGAACCAGGTATTCAAGGAGCGCAAGGGAGACTTCGATGGATACTACGAGTTTAGAAAAAAGAAGATGAATGTAGAAAAGCTCAATCCCTATGATCTCTCCCTCTCATTGCTGAAAAATCCAGATCAGAAATACAGTTACGAGGATACCCTGGACAGCATTCTCGCCTCCTATGCCTCAATGGACCCTGCGTTCAAGGAGATTTTCAATAAAACTGTTATCAGTGGCTCGATAGATGTCTATCCAAATGCACAGGGCGGAAAGCAGGATGGAGGCTACTGTCAGGACATGTGCGCCCTGAAGAGGCCTGCCCTGATCTTCATGAACTTCAACGGCCTGATGGATGAACAGAAGACGCTCACCCACGAGATGGGCCATGCCATCAACTTCTATCTCATGGGCAATAATGTGGACTACCTCTACTGCGACGGCACCGAATACGAGATGGAGATCCCATCAACCTTCAACGAGGAGCTATTTGTGGACTGGGCGCTGAAAAACTACGACAGGGATACAGCTTTGGCCATTTTAGCTGAGAGCATCAGCGACTATGACAACTACTTCACATCCCAGCCGATGGTCACCGAATTTGAGAACCGGGCTCATGAGCTATATCGCCAGAAAGGAAATGTGAGCGGAAAAGAGCTCAATGCTCTGTGGACCAGCCTTTCCAGGGAGTACAGGAGCAATCTCGTGGATTACTATCCTGAGGACAGCGCTCAATGGACCTATGTGAGCCACATCTATCTGACAAACAATTACTACACATTCAGCTATGCTCTTTCCAAGGCAGTGACGCTATCGCTATTCAAGATGTACAGGGAGAACCCGGAGCAGTTCAATAAGAATTACATCGCATACCTTTCAGCCGGAAGCACAATCACACCTCCTGAGAAGCTCAGGAAGTTCTTTGGCATTGAGATAGACCGAAAGCTGTTTTCGGACGCCATGGATATTGTGAAGATGAG
>DAONDW010000091.1:0-5021 GCA_035402785.1 Methanothrix sp.
CAAACCTTGGAGAGACCGGCGACCTCCCACTCTACCGGATGCTCGAAGACAATGCAGATCAAGGAATTTACACCACATTTATCGGCATCGGCGTAGATTTCAACACTGAGCTTATTGAGAGCATCAGCAAGCTCCGCGGAGCCAACTACTATTCGGTCCACTCAGCAGGCGAATTCAAGAAACGAATGGATGACGAGTTCGATTTCATGGTTACGCCGCTTGTATTCGATCTGAGGCTCAGGCTTGATGCGCCAGGCTATGAGATTGAGAAGGTCTACGGTTCACCTGAAGCAGATCAGGCGACTGGCGAGCTGATGAAGGTCAATACTCTCTTCCCGTCTGAGGCGGTCGAGGGCCAGGTCAAAGGCGGGGTGGTCCTGGTCAAGCTCAAGAAGCTATCCCAGGATAGCCAGGATGGCAGGATCAGGCTCATTGCAAGCTATGAGGATAGAAACGGGACGGAGGACAGCGATGAGGCGGAGGTTGATGTCTCTGAGACCTCGGACCCAGCCGACTTCTACCAGAACAGCGGCATTAGAAAGGCTGTGCTTCTCAGCCGCTATGCAGACCTCCTCAAGAACTGGATGATCGATGAGAGGACTGCAGCAGATCATGGCTGGAAGATCGTTCCGTCTGTGACCCTTGCCAATGGAATTGTCGTGCCGGTTGATCTCGGTGAATGGGAACGGCAGTCCATGCCTCTGACGGTCTCTGACCCCTATCCTGAGCTGTTTGGCCAGTTCCTGAATTACTTCAAGGGCGAGGAGCAGGCCATTGGGGACTCAACCCTGGTCCAGGAAGAGGATGTATTGAAGAAATTGCAGGGCTACAGAAGCACAAATCTGAACCTTTTTGGTTTTTGAGGCCTCCGCAGAAGATGCGGAGCTTTTTTTCCTTTATTATCTCGCAATTTCATATAATTGGGCAAGTTTTGAGAAGCGCAAAAGCAATCATGGCAAAGGGATCTGCTTTCATCCGTTGCTACTTTATCGCAACTCCAGCATACTTATTTTAGATTTCGCGAGATCACCAGTAAGGATCGGGACTTTCCGCTTCGCCCTTCGCGATTGCACAAGTTAAAAATAGACGCATGCATATAGTCAAAAGCACTTGTCCCTAATTTGATCTACCAAAGGAGAAATATGACCGAAGGAGAGCCAATCAGGCTGAAGGTTTCCGAGGCCAATCAGGGCGATGTCGGAAAAGGCATTGTGAGGATTGGAGAGGACTTTTTGGCGAAGATAGATGCCCGACCCCTGGATGTGGTGGAGCTGGTCGGATCAAGGCCCACAGCAGCTCTTGCAGTCAGCGCCTATTCTCAGGATCAGGGCCTGGACATGATCCGAATGGACGGTCTGATCAGGTCCAATGCAGGAACCAGCATAGGCCAGTACGTCGAGGTAAAAAAGGCAGTCTGGAGCGAGGCCAAGCACGTCACACTCGCCCCTGTCACGCAGGGCATGCAGATCTTCGCTCCTGGTGACGTCCTCACAAAGGTGTTCAATGGCCGACCGCTGATCAGAGGAGATATAATCTCCACAACAAGCGTCAGAAAGCCTCCGACGGATTCCATGGGCAGAGAGACAATGTTCGAGGAGATCTTCCGGGGATTTCTCGGCGCTCAGGCCTTTGGCCTCGGCGAGATCAAGCTTCGCGTGGTCTCCACGAGCCCTGGGGGGATCGTCAAGATCACAGAAGGAACAGATATCGAACTTTTGCCTCAGGCAGTTGAGACTCCAGAGCGCTCGGTGCCGTCCGTGGTCTATGAGGACATCGGTGGCCTGAAGCCTGTGATAACCAAGGTCCGTGAGATGATTGAGCTTCCACTTAAGCACCCTGAGCTCTTTGATCGGCTTGGCATCGATCCGCCAAAGGGCGTGCTGCTCCACGGCCCTCCGGGCACAGGCAAAACCATGCTCGCCAAGGCCGTGGCCAATGAGAGCGATGCCTACTTCATAAGCATCAACGGCCCGGAGATAATGTCCAAGTACTACGGTGAAAGCGAGAAGGCGCTAAGAGACCTCTTCGAGGAGGCTGAAAAGAACACGCCTGCGATAATCTTCCTCGATGAGCTGGACTCAATCGCCCCCAAGAGAGGTGACGTCACAGGTGAGGTTGAGAGGCGCGTCGTTGCTCAACTGCTCTCGCTCATGGACGGGCTCAAAGAGAGAAAGAACGTAATCGTAATTGGCTCCACCAACAGGCCTGAGGCCCTGGATGTAGCCCTTCGCCGGCCTGGTCGCTTTGACAGGGAGATCGAGCTTGGAGTCCCGGACACTGAAGGTAGAATGGAGATCTTTCAGATCCATACGCGAGGCATGCCTCTGCATGAGGACGTGGTTCTGGAGGAATTCGCAAAGAAGACCTACGGATTTGTGGGTGCAGATATCTCCGCAGTCAGCCGCGAGGCTGCAATGAATGCTCTGCGCCGCATTCTCCCTGAGATCGACCTGGACGAGTCTGTCATTCCGAAGGAGATCCTGGACAGACTTGTCGTGCAGAAGGACGACTTCGATGCAGCCATGCGAGAGGTATCGCCCTCAGCAATGAGGGAGATTCTGGTCGAGGTTCCCAATGTCAACTGGGAGGACATCGGAGGCATGGAGTCAGTCAAGCAGCTTCTGGTGGAGGCTGTTGAATGGCCCCTGAGAAACGCAGAGAGCTTCCGCCGCCTGGGCATCGAGGCTCCCAAGGGAATATTGCTCTACGGGCCTCCGGGCACTGGCAAGACGATGCTTGCCAAGGCAGTCGCAAACGAGAGCGAGGCCAATTTCATCACAGTCAAGGGATCGGCGCTGCTCTCCAAATGGTATGGAGAGAGCGAGAAGAGGGTTGAGGAGATATTCAGAAAGGCGAGACAGGTGGCACCGTCCATCATCTTCCTGGACGAACTCGATGCTCTGGTTCCTGTGAGGAGCGGTGCATCAGGCGAGCCGCATGTCACCGAAAGGGTGGTCAACCAGCTTTTGAGCGAAATGGATGGCCTCGAGGAGTTGCACGGGGTGGTTGTGATCGGAGCCACAAACCGTCCGGATATCATCGATCCTGCATTGCTCAGACCGGGACGCTTTGACGAGCTGATAATGGCACCTGTTCCGGACAGGGAGACACGCAGGAAGATATTCCAGGTGCATCTGAAAAAAGTGCCTCTGGCAGATGATATCAATGTCGAGGAGCTGATCGATTCAACAGATCAGTACACTGGAGCCGATATCGCCTCAGTGGTGCGGAAAGCAGGACGTCTGGCTTTGCGAGAAGACATGGCATCAGAGAAGATCAGCCATAAGCATTTCCTGGCAGCTTTGCAGGAGATAGGGCCATCGGTCACGCCAGATACCATGAAATACTACACCCGCCTGGCGACTGAGCTGAGAAAGAAAGCATCCCGTGAGGTGGAACGGGGCGATATCTATGCCTGAAACTGCCGAGGAATTATGGCTGAGGAATTATGCATGATATGCTGCCATCTTTCTGGCAGCCACCCCTCAGGCAGCCATCTTTCAGGCAGTCGCCATCCAGGCACAATTTTTTAGGGTTGTTTGATATTGCAAAAAGGCAAATTGGAGCATGAAACGCCGGATGACGACAGCCAGTTCAGGGTCGATCTCGTTTTATCCTGGCAGGAGGAGCAGATAGTTGATCTCTATCGAGCGGGTGGATGGTGGAAGGAAGAAATGGATTCGAGCAAAATCAAGGATCTGATTTCTGGAAGCTTTCTCTTTGCTGTGGCGATTTCTATTTCTACCGGCAGGGCTGTTGGAATGGGTCGTGTGATTTCCGATGGTATTGCTGACGCATATATTCAGGATCTTGTGGTGCTCGATGACTGGAGGCGCTCTGGAGTGGGAAAGATGATATTGGCCAGGCTACTGGAGGAATGCAGATCAAAGAGCATCTCATGGATTGGCCTCATTGCCGAGCCCGGAAAAGAGGACTTTTATAGATCGCTGGGATTTTCGCCCATGCCTGGACATGTGCCCATGCTCTTTTCAAAGGATGCAGGAAAATGCTAGCTTCATCAGACTTCAAGCCGGTCTCGCCAGGCGACCGGGAATTCTTTTTCAAGCACTATCAAAGCTATCCACAGGTTCATAGTGATAATACATTCACAAACATGGTCTGCTGGAATGATTACGCCCATTATCGTTATGCTTTTGTTGAGGGCTGTGTGATTCTATCCAGCACCATAGATGAAATGACCCGCTTCCGTCCACCCATTGGTCCGCGAAACCCTGAGCTTTTGGCAGAGATGTTAAGCCTCGCCTGCAAAGGCGAAGAGGAATATCCAGTTGTGATCCTTGACCCGGATACCAGGAAATGGATTGGTGAGCAGTATCCTGGCCTTCCTGTTCATCCCGAAAGAAGATACTTCGATTATGTCTATCTGGCCAGCGATCTCTCGGAATTGCCCGGCAAGAAATATCTGACCATCAGGCATCAGCTCAATAAATTCCAAAAAACCTGTATGCCCCAGGTAGAGCTGATTGATGATGGAAATATTGGCGAGATCCAGGATTTTGTGAGGCTTTGGTGCGACTGGAAGGACTGCGACTCAGATTTGGTTTTGGCAAGCGAAAAAAAGGCGCTTTGCTTTGCTCTCGATCATTATCAAGAGCTTCGACTCTCTGGCATTGCCATCAGGGCAAACGGCAAGATCGGAGCCATCTCTCTTTTTGAGGGATTGAACCGGGATACTGCATTGATCCATTTCGAAAAAGGCCTTCCAGACTGCAAGGGAATCTACAGGTCTATCAATGCAGAGGCCGCCAGGATTCTTGCCAGAGATTATACTTACATCAACCGGGAGAGCGATATGGGTGTCGAGGGCATCCGGGAGGCAAAGATGCGCTATCATCCGCACCACATGGAAGAGGTGCATCTGCTGAAAAGAGATGACCTGCAGAGGGTGCTCTGAGATATGAGGAAACCCACTGAGAGACGAAAAATGTCTTGAGAAGCTGGATGCAGCTCTATGAGAAAATAGGAAAAGCGACCTGCCCCGTCTTTGTGGGCAGGGGCTC
>DAONDW010000091.1:5121-6507 GCA_035402785.1 Methanothrix sp.
CTGCCATCCTGAGACAGGGCATATTCTACGAATCTCTTGTATGCATCCAGGTACTCGCCGCTGCCAGATATGGATGTGCTCAGGTAGATGACCAGTGGCTCATCTTTGCCGGACACCTCATCGAACTTGCCTGTCAGAATATCATACCATTGAGATGAGCTGAGGCCCTCATCCTTTGCATATTTGTCTGAGAGGGGCACAATCTCACCTGATAGAGAATAGCTGCTCACTGGCACAGCATAGAAGTTGTGGTTCTCCAGCAAATAGGGCCAGACATCGTTTTCGTGCCCAGGAGCATACAGAATTCCTGCCTGGTAGCCTGCATCGTATTCTACGTTCATTTCATCCAGAATTTTCAGTGTATCCTCGTTTTGATCGAATGACTGTGGCATGAAGCCTTTGACTGCGATCTCATTTATGCCGCAAACCTTGCAGGCAGTCACTATCTCTTTTGCCTTTTCCAGTATGGCTTTTTGCTCATCATAGGACTTTTCGCTCAACTTTTCATATGATTGGTTTCCAGAGATCCCGAACTCAACAGATGGATCGAGTCCCAGTTGTGCGAGGAGGAGTCTGTTGCCCAGGGATGCATCGTTGACGAGAAAGAGCGTCCAGTTCAGACTCGATATCTCAGAGGCAGCATTTTTGTATGTTGAAGCCCCAGCGACATTGAATAGGTTCGTCATGGCGCTGCTCAAATCGTCCGAGTTCGGTGAGGGTGGCACGTTCATGTCCACCATTATATTGATCATTGTTGGATTCTCAGCCGACTGAGATGTCCCTGCCAGTGCCATGAACAATAGGCATACGTTTATGCTCCAATAGACAATGCTCTTCATTTCAATCACCTATCATGTTGTTTTATCAGCTTGAAAACCTCTGATCTCACAGGCTCTTGTTTAATTTCAATCAATTAGTTTAATACCGAACTATAGGTATTTAGATCTTGCGAATTTTGTACTAATAATCATCATAGAAAGTCAGATTTGTCATTAAGGATGCCAGACTACGGATTGAATATTATTGTGCATTGATTAGGGAAATATTTCAGACATTATCTTGAGAATTATCCGTAATAAATTTAATTAATGCACCTTGCTAATGGCAAAATGTTATTAATGATTGTTAGTATGGCTTTAAAAGGAAATAAAACCCCATAATCTTTTGGGAAAATCCCAATTGAATGCTCTAAAGAAACTGGAATGAATGAGGGCGGAATTTGGAGGAAACTAATATGAACTGGAAAATACCGGCGTTTATCAGCATCCTGTTAATGATGCTGGCGACCAGCGCATCGGCCTGTCACTATTGGTGTGGACCCGATAATGGTCTGGACCCTGCTTCGACTGCACCGGATATCGTGGCTTATCCCGGTCAGACGTTGAC
>DAONDW010000092.1:0-6425 GCA_035402785.1 Methanothrix sp.
ATTGCCCCAAATGCTCTTAAATGCGAGGCTAATGCAGCGAGAATAAATAAACTTTGCCCCGACAGACTGCGATCTAATCTTGTCAATGCAGATGAGGAAAAAATAATACTGCAGCGGACCAGCGTTCTGGCCCGCCGCGCTTGCTTGCTCTATCTCTGTTGCTGCTCAGGATTTTGCTCAGGATTCATAGTTCTCGTAAAGATAAATGTCCTTGTCGCCGCTGCGATTGTCCTCCCAGACAATTCTGCCAGTCCTTATGCGCGGACGGGTCTGATCTCCGACATCGCCACAGATGACCTTCTCCTTTTGCACATTTTCGTCATATGCATAGATGTCCCAGTTGTCTTTTCTGTTGTCCTGCCAGACTATGACTCCATTCTCGACATCCGGATTGGTCTGGTCGCTCAGATCGCTTGTTATCTGCATCTCTTTGCTTGTGTTCAGGTCGTAGGCATAGATATCCCAGTTTCCATTTCTGTTGTCCTGCCAGACAACAGTCTGCCCATCTGTGGCCGGATTGATCTGATCGCTGGAGTCTGTTGTCATAGCGACGGGATCGCTTCCCACCTTCCACATATAGATATCGAAGTTACCCTGTTTGTCGCTCTGGTACACTGTGATGTCTCCGTCTGTCCTGACATTTGTGCCGCTCGGCGGATAGTCTGGTGTGACCTCTTTTTCATACAGCGGCCTCACATAAACCATCCAGCCGAAATAGCTCTTCCTCAGATAAGACAGGTAATCCTGCCCGAGGGATATGGGCATGGCACCCTCAAGTCCATAGACCAGTTCAGTGGAGTTGACGGTGGCGATATCGAATGTCCTGATCGACCAGTAGTCCTCGATATTGTACTGGTTCAGGGGATTCCTGGAGATCCAGGCTATGATTCCATCGTTGATATCTGGATACATATCCTCATAGATTCCTGCTGCAAGAGGCAGCTCCAGCTCTTGAGAGAGGCTGTAGACGTAGATATCAGGTGTGCCAGTCCTGTTGTCCATCCAGGCCACATAATATCCCACAAGGTCATTGCCTCCCACAACCGGACGGCTCTGCTCTCCAGGAGCATTGCATACGATGCTGGTCTGGCCCGCCGCAATAGGCACTGTTCTTGGCCTGCCGTTATTGGTATTCAGCCAGACCAATCTTTTATCAATGCTGGGCTTGGTCTGTCCCGGACCAGCTTCAACAAGCTCATCCTTCCAGTCGGAAGTATCCAGCTTCCTGATGGATGTATCCGGATCGCTTCCATCGACATAAGCGATGTATTTTCCTGAAACCACGGGGCTCGTCTGCTCTCCAGGTCGAGGATAGGTTTTGCTATATTTCCTGTCCCAGAAGTAATAGGCGATGTCGTTGCTTTTTTTATCCTCCCATGCGATGGTGTTTCCTGAAACATCGGGATAAAGCTGATCTCCAGCGCCAGTGAGACATGTCTCATTTCCAGTCATGAGGTCCTTGACATAGATATCGAAGTCACCATTTCGATTGTCCTGCCAGACCACCAGATTGCCGCTTATGACTGGATACATCTGCTGGCCTGCACCCTTATGGACCTCAGTGCTATTGCCAGTAGCAGTATCCTGCATGTAAACGTCCCAATTGCCACTGGAATTGTCCATCCATACCACATTATTTCCGCTGATGGATGGCCATGCCTGATCGCCTTTGCCTGTCGCTATTGCTGATTCGATGCCGGTGGTCAGGTTCTTCATGAAAATGTCGCCGTCGCCGTTTCTGTAGTCGGTCCAGACCACCCTGTCGCCGCTGGCTCTTGGATAGAGCTGATCCCAGTCGCCCTGCGAGATTGGCTTTTCGGCCCTCTTGAAGAAGTCAAAGCCGAATATATTCCAATTGCCCCTTCGGTTATCGCTCCAGACAAGCAGGCTGCCGTTGGTGCTGGGGTAATCGGTGCTGAGCAATAACAGAGGATCTGCATCAATATACCTCATCTTGATCTGGGTATATCCGTTGCTATTGTCCATCCAGACGATCCGGTCACCGCTTATGATCTTGGAGGGGCCATATGGCTTGACCTGATAGGGATCACCCTTTCCGTCATTTGGATCCTGAATCATGGGAAGCGCTGCAATCGGAACCTCCACATTTTTTATTAAATCATATGCATAGATGTCAGGATCTCCGCCGCGTTCGTCAAGCCATGCAATGTATCTGCCATAGATGCATGGAGATCCCTGGTTGGCTGAATCGGTTACGATAGCCTGTTCCTTCCTGGTTGTCAGGTTATAGGCATATACGTCCCAGTTGCGGACGCTGCTATCTGCCGCATTTCTGCCATCCGCCCAGACCACCATGTCCTTGTAAACCCATGGCTGGACCTGGTTCTTCGGATCTGTGCATATGGCGGTCTCCTGGTTTGTTGTCAGGTTGAACAGATAGATATCCCATTTGCCTGTTCTTTTGTCTGCCCAAACGATATTCTCGCCATTTATGACTGGAGAGAGCTTACCACCCTGGCTGTTTGTCACAATTCTCTCAGTGTCTCTGGCAATGTCGTAGAGGTAAATCTGATCGTCGCCTGTGTCATTGGACAGCCATACAACGTGGTCCCCGTCTATCATCGAATACCTGTGATCAAAAGCGCTTTTTGTGATTTGCCGTTCTTTTTTCGAATTCAAATCATAGAGAAACACATCCAGATGGCCGTTTCTTTTATCGGTGTATATCACGCGGCTGCCACTGATATCAGGACTGCTGTGGTCTGTCTTGTCGTTTGTGATGGCGGTCTCCTGATTTTTGCTGATATTGAAAAGGTATACATTGTAGTTTCCGTTTCGGTTATCAGTCCAGACAATGTCATCATCGCTGAAGGATGGATTGGTCTGGTTATATGGTCCGTTGCTTATTGGAATATCGGCAAGGATCTCAAAATCGAACATTTGAATGTCCGGGTCATTCACACCTCTCCGGTAATCTGACCAGACGACACCACGGTCGCTGATGTCCGGCTCCATCTTGATGGTGCCGGAGACCAGGGTCCTCTCATCACCTGTTTTTATATCATGGAGGACTATGTCTGTTCGGTTGTCCAGATAAGATATATAATTCCCATAGATCCTGGGGTCTGTCTGAATGCCGGGTTTCTCAATGGTAGTCGTCTTCTTGGTAGTGATATCCATGAATGCGATGTCTGACTCTCCAGAACGATTGTCCGCCCATACAACCATGTTTCCGCTTATGGATGGAAACGATTGGTCATTGGGGCCTGTCGCAAGTGGCGACTCTTTGCCTGTGGCCAGATCGTACAGGTAAACATCAAAGTCTCCAGAGCGCTTATCCATCCAGACCACATTATCTCCATCGATCTTGCACTCGATCTTCTCAGCCTGGCCCTGGGATATGATGGACTCCTTTCCGGTGGCAAGATCATGCAGGCGAATGCTGTGGCTATTGTCGCGGTCATCCGACCAGATCACCAGATTTCCGCTGATATCAGGCTGTGTCTGGTTTCCCTCAGCAGTGGTCACCGCGGATTCCGTGCGGTTGATCACATCATACATATAGATGTCACCGTTTCCTGCGCGCATGTCCTGCCAGACAATTCTCTCGCCGGATACTGCAGGATTGATCTGGTAAAATGGATTAATGCAAACCCATCTTTCCAGGCCGGTCTCCAGGTCGTACATGAATATGTCAAAATTACTGCTCCGGTTGTCGGACCAGGCAACGATATGACCATCTATGGAGGGCTGAATCTGCTCCGAGCCCAACCGGATGGCTATAGGACGCTCTTTTCCGAATTCCGCCCCGCTTGCAGCGCAGGCATAGAGAAGCGCTGCAATCATGACCATAATGAAGATTGCCTTTTGCATCATATCACTCTGTAAACGACTTGTTGCGTTGTCCAGTTTTCTTTGTCCTTCCTCCGATGGTTTTGGCGAACCTGTATAAGGACTTTTCTCGACGTTTGTCGTGATCAGATCAGAAGTGCGATTTCCGCGCGGCATCGATTCACGGAATAATAGTCAAAACCTTTTTTGAGAGCTTCATTCAGGTGAAGCGATCAATGCAAGGGCACAATATTTGAGCGGATTTGGATTTGGCCAGATGCAGACAAATTAGCAATGGCTATATATTCCTTGTGTTAACCTCTTGCCCACCGGGAGGAACCGAGTTGAAGGATTATCTCACATTGGATGACGTCATGCTTGATAACAAAAGGGTCCTGGTAAGAGTGGACTTCAACTCTCCTATGGACCCAAGCGGAAATATCTTGGATGATAAGCGCATAAAAAGCCACCTGGATACTTTGCGCGTTTTGGAGGACTGCCGGGTGGTCCTCATGGCGCATCAGAGCCGGGCCGGAAAGAAGGATTACACAACGCTTGAAGCTCATGGCCGGCAGCTCTCCCGGCTATTGCGTCGCGATGTGACTTACATCGATGACATCTTCGGGTCTCATGCTCAAAAGTCCATAAAGTCTCTCGAACCGGGTGAGGTTCTTCTTCTGGAGAACACTCGCTTTTATGCCGAAGAGAACATGAACAGAAGCCCGGCGGATCATGCCAAGAGCCATATGGTAAAGAAGCTGGCACCGTTGTTTGACCTTTTTATAAATGATGCTTTTGCCGTGTCTCACAGATCCCATTGCTCTGTGGTTGGCTTTACCGAAAAGCTGCCAAGCGTTGCAGGGCTTCTCATGGACAAGGAAATCACAGCTCTGAACCGCGGCCTGAAGGGCAATGAGCACCCAACGGTCTTCTCTCTGGGCGGCACCAAGGCAGACGATTCCATCAAAGTCACTCAGAATGTTCTTGGTCGCGGAGGGGCCGACAGAATCCTGACCTCCGGTGTTGTGGCCACAGTATTCATGATGGCTGCTGGCATAGACGTGGGCGAAGCCAATCGCAAGTTCGTGGAGGACCAGGAGTACATGGAGCAGGTGCCCATTGCAGCAAAACTCCTGAAGGACTATCCGGGAAAGATCATATTGCCCGTTGATGTGGCACTGAATCAGAATGGTGAAAGGGTTGAGGTCTCCGTGAACAAGCTGCCATCTGCTCTGCCAATCGCAGACATTGGTCTCGAGACAATAGTCAACTACACCAAGTACATGAAAGAGGCAAAGGTCACAGTGCTCAACGGCCCGACTGGCATCTTCGAGCAGGAGAAGTTCAGGCTCGGCACATCCGAACTCCTGAAGGCTGCCACTGAGTCAGGCTATTCAATTGCAGGCGGAGGGCACAGCGTTGCTGCCATCGAGCAACTGGATCTGGAGGCCAAGTTCTCCCATGTGAGCATGGGTGGCGGAGCATCCATCACCTACCTCTCAGGCGAGCCGTTGCCGGGAATCGAGGCTCTCAAGAATGCGGCTATCCGCATCCGCAAGAGTCAGCAATCCAGTTGATTGTAATTGAGCAGGCAGAATTCGGATCGCTCCGGGCATAGCTACAGGCTATAGCTTTTGCGGCAGCCTGTCTGCAGCCTTTTTTATGCAAGCCTTAAGGATGGCAGCAGGGTCTCCAGATGCTTCCATAGCAGCAGCAGACCTGTGACCGCCGCCGTCCCCGCCGTAGGCAGCAGCGACCTCGCCCATCAGCTCAGCCAGGTTCAGGCCGCTCCTGGCGGCTTCCCGGCTTGCCCTGGCACTGATGCGGACGGTCTCTCCTTTTCCGTGCCTTCCAGCAACAAATGCAGCGTCTGCCCCCAAATCCACCAGCGTCATGGCTGCGGATCCCTCAAAGGAGTTGACATATGTGCTGGCGAAAAGCCATTTGCCATGGCGCACGACCTCAGCTCTGCTCGCGGCTTTTAGCATCGCAATTCGCTGGGAGATGCTGACAGGAACTGAAAGAGCTTGCAGTGCATCTTCATAGGCAAAACCGCCCTCAGCCAATATGTCTGATGCAGCCGCAAATGCCTCTGGCGTGGCCCGTTTGAAGCGACCGGTGTCGGAGATCATGCCTGCCAGAAGGCCCATTGAAGCCTTTCTGTCGATCTTGAGGCCGCTATCTTTTAAAATTTTCCAGACGATTTCCGCAGTGGAATTGGCGGGCCTCTGGATGTAAAAAAGGGCATCGTTAAGCAGTCCTGAATCAAGGTGATGATCCACCAGGGCATAATTGGCTGGCAGCCGGTCTCCAAGCTGCATTCTCACCGATGTGTCCACAACCACGACAAGATCGTAGTCCTCTACATCGGGATTGATGAGAATAGATGCCCCAATGGCCTCTGCCAGAGAGTCGCCTGTGCGGCTCAGGTCATCAGCAGCGCCAATTGTGCCGCAAAATGCCTGGCAGAGGGCAAAGCTGCTGCCAATTGCATCCGGATCGGCATTTCGGTGGCAGAGATAGAGAATATGGGAAAAACGACTGATATGATCTTTAAATTGATTCTCGCAGATGCGCATAGCATCAATTCCTTCCATTGGAATTGATATAACTTGTCCAGGGTTTGGTGTGGT
>DAONDW010000093.1:0-6401 GCA_035402785.1 Methanothrix sp.
CGAGGGCCAGGAAGAAATGCATGCAGCCTTCCTGCACCCAGCATGCTGAGGGTCAGGAGATTGTCCTTCGCCCTCACAGTGGCGATCCTCTCTTTATTCAGATAGAGATATCTCAGCCGGCGAGTCTTGGAGAGGCTATAGGTTGTCTCATTGGGAAAGAGCGCTTCGCCTGCGCCTCTGCCAAATTGATAATCAGCGATTATTCTGGCACGCTTGAGCATAATCTCTGATCCTTGAAGAAATTGAAAAGCATTTTGGTTATGGCGATATCAGATCCTGCATTGTGCCTGCAATTGCACCAATCCCTGCGCAAATCATTGCAACGATTGACGGGTTTCGGGAAGGATTTTATAGTCAAATGACGATTAGCATTTAAGAAATGAATGCTGACAAAGGTGATATCATCATGAAAGACAACCTCTGGATCATTATTCTGCTGCTCATTCTGTTCCTATCAATAAATCCATCTCATGGGCAGCCCGGAAATGAATCGAATAACGGGTCATCCATTTTGGAGCAGACTGCGGCCAGCGTTAACGCAGGCGAGGCCATACCAGCTCCAGACCTCAGCTATATCTGGTCGATATCCGGAATCGAAACAGGCCAGGTGATAATGGTTCTCCATCAAAACGATAGCGATCTCTACGGCCAGGCAAAGTATGAGCCCGATGATGGCCAGGCCTGGAATGGCGTGGTCGTCGGATCAGTTGAGGGAGATAGGGTTCTTCTGGTTCTTACTGCTCAAAAGGGTGCAGATCAATATACATATCGGCTAAAGGGAGACTATGATCCTGTCAGTGGGACGATCTCAGGAGAGCTACTGCAGGTCCGCGAAGGAAAGAACATCTCCAGATCCCAATTTCAGGCCATGTGGATCAATCCGGACATAGGCAGCTACACTGCAGCGCAGGTAGTTTTTACTACCGCGAAGAATTCGCTATCCAGTCAGGATGATGAAGGCCATGCGTCTCAGGTTGTGCAGAGCACACAGAATGCCAGTTCAGACACCACGAGTTCTTCAGCCTCAAAAACCAAATATCACGATGTTCGGGTGGATGCAGACAGGATTCTCACGGGTGTGGGCGACCTCAGCCAGATACCAATAGGAATGGGTGGCAGTGGCCTGCCCTAAAAATGTGCCTTGCTTGCTTGTGGGCCATGATTCCTGGCTTCACAGGGCAAGCATTTGCGCTTTATTTGCGCTTTCTCTTCAATTCAGATGCAGATCAAAGCCATGATGCGTGTAGCTCAGACGTAAGTTATTGGCTCCTGGCAGGAGCAGGAGAGCGAACGGGCCATTATTTGATCAGAATTGACATTTCTCCTGACCCATGCTTTTTGATATTCAGGGTTGATCTGAGTGGCCTTTTTATATGCCTGAACTGCATTATAGGAGTCGCCCTGCATATCGTAGATGACTCCCATATTGTACCAGGCTTCTGCATAGGTGCTATTGATCGCCACAGCGTTTTCAAAGGAGTTCAATGCAGCCGCATATCTTCCGAGCAGGCCCTCGTCAATTCCCTTATTGTTCCATGCCTCGGAGTCGCTGGAATCCAGCTCAAGAGCCCGGTTGTAGGCTTCGAGAGATTCATTGTATCTTCCCTCATAATATAAATTGTAACCTTTCATAAACCAGGACATTGCTGTTTCATTTTCCTGTGCAGAGGCAGGAACCACAATCGACAATACCAGCGATACAGCGAGCAGGGCCAAGGAAGCACGCTGCCACATGCATTTTGAAATCGTGAGTTTCGTAATCATCCCTCCCCTAGAGGCAAAACCTCATCTCAAAATATAAAGCCTTATGCATTTTATGAACCTCACGGCTTATGGGATTCAATGATATCTGCAAAAGCCTGCAAAACCTTCTCCAGCTCCTCAGTGGTCAGAGCGTATGTGGAAAGCTTGAACTGGCGAGTGAGGCCAGGCTTGATGCCGCTGATGCCCCGCTCCTTGAGATCGCGATAGAGGAAATAGCGACCCTTTTTGGCCTTCAGCGATATCTGGTAGAGGTTCTCAGCCAGGAAGAACATCAAATCATGATTGTGTGGTTTTTCTCCCTGCTGCGTCATGCCGAGCTTCTCCATCTCGGCTGAGAACCATCGTGCCTTTTCTACCTCCTCCTGCCAGTGCTTGACGCGCTGCACAACCGCAGGAAATGAGGCCATTAAGGTCAATATGGGCGCGCCGCGCACTGTGCAGCCCAGCAGCTCCACCTCTTTATTCTTCTTGGTTGCAGATAGCCTGAACAATGGCTTTGCATACTCTTCAGCAGCACCGATGACTCCCACCGGTCCGGAGGCAGCCATGGACTTGTGGCCGCTCGCAACAATGATATCCGCACCGATATCGCGGGCATTGATGGGCATGCGTCCAACAGAATATGCTCCATTGAGCAGCAGGGGCACGCTGTAATCATGGCAGGCATCGGCGATTTCCCTGGCAGGCGGCAGATTTCCATAGTTTCCGTCAGGATAGGTGAGAACTGCCATGCTGACATTCCCCTTTTGCTCGTAAGCTCTCTCTATAGCCTGTACATAGCTATCCGCAGAGATGGCATAATCGGGTGCTTTGCTTGGTGCAGCATACTCGATTTTGAGCCCGGCCCTCTCAGCCGCGAGGACTGTGGTGTAATGAGCATTTCCGTCAATTACCACAGTATCTCCCTTTTCACAGAGGGCGTGCATGGCAGCGAATTTTCCCTCGCGTGCTCCATGGGTGATGCGAACCTCATCTATGCCCAGGAATTCGGGCAGGACAGAATGCACAAAATCCTCTATCGGCGGATTTTTAATGTGATCCAGCATTCCTGAGCAAAAGTCGCAAACTGAATAGCCATCGCCCCATTCCATCAGGGCGGCACGAGCCTCTTGCGTCAGTATTCCGCCTCTTTGCAATGGGTCTATGTTTATCTCTGCAATGTCCCTTTTGAGGCTGCAAAACATCTCAAGATTGTCCAGCATCAATCCTCCTTGTTCTCTCTCTGGCAGTTTAATCCTTTGCCAGGCCCTGTGCAAAAATGGATATATTTTCCTGTCATATTCCTTTCTGATGACTCTGGTCATAGGCCACAGGGCTGCGGCTCTCAATGCAGCAGAGAACACACTGGAAGCAATCAGGGCTGCAGCTTTATGCAAAGCTGACATGGTTGAGCTGGATGTGAGGCTCTCGCGCGACGGCGAGCTTGTCCTGATGCATGATGAAAGAGTTGACAGGACTACAAACGGCCAGGGGCTGGTAACGGATCTCTCCTTGCAGGAGCTGAAGGCACTATCGATCAGAGGTCGCAATGGACAATGCACAAAGCCCGGTGGAGTTGCCAGCCTCAAAGAGGCGGTCTCATTGGCCAGAGAATTGGAGCTGGGGCTTGTCATTGAGATGAAGGAGGAAGGGCTGGAGGCGCTGATAGCTGAATCCCTGGTGGATGCTGACAGCAATCGCTGTATAGTGACCTCATATTATCACGGAAGCCTGCGCGAGTTATCGGATATCTCATCCTTGAAGACAGGCATAATGATCTCCTCGCTGCCCATCAATCCTGTGCAACTGGCTGTTTCGGCTGGCGCGTCTGCCATTTTCCCTGAGAGGGTCAATGCCAGGCTTTTCAAGGAAGCACATCGACAGTCTATTGCGGTCTACCCGGGCGTCATAAATGGAAGAGATGAGGCAGCATGGCTCCTGCGCCTTGGCGCAGATGGGCTCGTGACAGATGATCCATGCCTGATCAGAGTGGCAGCAGATCAGCCTGTCCAGGCCACAGGCCGGGAGAATTGCCGGTATTATCCCTGTCACCACATTTTGGATCAGGATTGCACTCACTGTTTCTGTCCGCTATACCCCTGCAAAGACGGGGAACTGGGCCAGTTCGTCAGAACCAAAAAGGGAAAAAGGTTCTGGAGCTGTATAAACTGCCAGCTCGTGCATCATCACAATGTGGCGGAGTATCTCGAAAAGCATCCTCAATCGACCACGTCGGAGCTAAAAGCCCTGAGAAGCTGATGAGCAAACCCGCTAAAATTGAAAGAACAAATGAGCAATATCAACGGAAAGCTTTATGCACACCTGGGAAGTAATGCAAACCCCATGAGACATATTATACTTGCTCTGATTGCTTTGGTGGCTCTCGGCGGGCTTTTGCCTGCGATCATTGCTGAGCCAGCCGCACCAGTTTTAAATGAAAAGACTGCCGATGAGGCTACACCTGCAGAGAACTCCTTATTGACCACTCCTTCGATTGCCGCCTTTGCAAATAATAGCTGGACACCCAGCGCTTTTGAGGCACCCCTGGCAAGCCAGGCCACAGCGGTTCAAAGGAACATGACGCGCAACAACACCACCCTGGCCAACTCGACATATTCCATTTACGACTTCCTCAACGACAACTACACATCACCAGCCGCCGAGTCGCCCATCTACACAGCAAGCGCAGCCGGAAAGGACAGGCAGATAGCCTGGACTGGTGAGAGCATCTACGATTTCGCGAAAGATGACTGGACACCAGGCTCAACCATTGAGACCTACGAGCAGAGCCCATTCAAGCAGCACCAGTTCAATTAATCAGACGAAATAAAAGCCGTTTCGGAAGACAGGTTTTATTTAGCGCCTGTCAACCGAAAATTCTGTTTTTCCTGTCAGCTTTTTCCAGAATACCTATTGATATTGAGGCTCACCACATCATAGGGAATTGAATGCTTTTCCTGTCGCAAATAGCAGCTTATGGCTGAAGTCTCCTTTTCATAGGAAGAAGACACCATTTCCGCATAGAGGATGCCTTCGGCTGTGAGCATGTATTCGTATCTCAAAAGCCATCTGCCCTTTTTGCTGTAATGCCTCTGATCCTGGTAGATCATGCCGCAGGCCACAAGTATCTGGATGTCCTCAAACAGTCTTTCGCTGTAGAGAAAGCCATATCTGTCCTGAAATGCGTAGTCGAAGAGGCTTGACAGATCCGCAGGGCCCCTGTTCCTGATTTCGGCCACAGTTCGATACAGCCAGGTGATATTTCGGATGCGTGGAACCAGGATCTTCTCTCCGAAGACCTCAGAGAGCATCCGATGCAGGGCATAGAAAAGAAGCAGCAATCCGTCGATTGGAAGGTAGCTCTCGGATCGGATGAATGACAGAAGCTTTTCCGCCTGTTTTCTGACCTCTGAGAGGGATATTTCGGGCATCTCATCTGAGAATAAGGAGATGGCTATCTGGCCGGTCAATGACCTGACAAGCCCTGAAGCCAGGGCAGATTCGTCATAGAGAAATCCGCCGGACTCGGTTCTGATGGACCTGGGCACGCCGCTTCCTACAGTCACATCCACCAGAGATCCATATGTCTTTCCAAGAGCATCCTCGAATAGCTTTCTCATGCGGCCATGCCTGGAGATGGTGGAAAGAGACATTCTCAGGTCAGGTGAGAGAGATCTGTGGTCGAACCTGGCTGCCAGAGAAAGGGCTCTTCCCTCGACGACCCTGTTGAGGAGGCTACGGCTGATGTCATCACCATTTTGCCTGATGAATTCCAGGAGGTCGGAGTCAGAGAAGTTTCGGAAGAAGAGGATGATGCTGTCTCTTGCCTTGGCCACGTCCATGCATTTCAGTGTCCTCTCCAGTGCAGATAAAAGCATGGCGCGAACCGACTGTACTGTTGGGTGATAAACGAGGGCATTGTAGTGATGAGCGCGGGCTATGAGCATGGACTCGGCAGCAGTTCTGGACATCTCTGCCTGATAATCGTCCTGTCCTGCGAGGACTATGCGCCCGTCCTTGATTATCAATGCCTGCAATATCTGGTCTGTGTCAACCAGGCCAAGAGATACGCCAGTGTGATGAGAGTCGCGCAAGAGGAAATCGATCCTGTCAGCATCGATGTCTCCCATTATGATCTGGCCTAGCGGAGGCATGCCTCCTGAGGCGATGTCAGCAATTTCCTTAAAAAAAGCATTGATATCTCCAAAATCCTGCTCTACAAGCCTTGAAGCATCCTGGCCAAAGGGATGATCGCCAATTATTATGCGAGTGAAATCCTCGTGTCTGGAGAGGCGCTTTCCCTCGATTACGGGCTGAATGTCAGGATTTCGGCTCAATACTCCCTCCACTGCATGCGAGAGAGCTGAATGGCCCAGGTCATGCAAAAGTCCGGCCAGGCGCACCTTTCGCACCTCCTCAGAGGAGAGGCCCAGGTGCATGGCCATTCGACCGGCCAGATGCATGCATCCGATGGAATGCTCAAAACGGCTGTGGCAGGCCCCTGGATAAACGGTCTCCACCAGGCCGAGCTGTTTGATTGCCTTCAGCCTCTGGAGCGGGCGCGAGAGGATGAGGGCCTCTTCCAGATCATCTATTCGGATCGCGCCGTGGACCGGATCGCGAAGAGTGACCGGCATGCATTATTTGGCTGACAGCTT
>DAONDW010000094.1:0-6335 GCA_035402785.1 Methanothrix sp.
CTTCCCAGAAAATCATCGAACTCATGAAAAACGACCCTATGATTACTATCGCAGACCTTGCACAGCTCATAGGAATTACTGAGCGAGCGGTCAAGATGCAGATCAATAAAATGAAGGCACATGGTCAGATCCAGCGCGTCGGCCCGGATAAAGGCGGGCGATGGCAAGTCGATCTCAAGTAGCTAATCAATCGGCATCTTGTGAATGTGCCAGTGCTCGCAATGTCTCATCTCCAGAAACCTTAATACTTATCCCAATTCCAACCATTGGCCCGTGAATTGCGACGTCCTGGTGGTGGGTGCCTCCTCAGCCGGCCTGATGGCTGCCATCTCCGCTGCAGAGAGCGGGGCGGATGTGATCCTGATAGATCCAAATCCGGATGGCTCTGAGCACGCAGCCAACACCCTCTTCGAGGGAATGGCAAAGGCCTCCAAAATCGATATAGAGGACTGCTACATTAAAAATGAGCTTGAAGGCATGAAGATCATAAGCCCCTCTGGCCGGGCTGCTTGCATCGCTGCTCGCGGCTTTTTCCTCGACCGCCAGAAGTTCGACAGTCATTACCGAAGCCTCGCGCAAAAGGCAGGAGTTGCCATTCTGCCAGGAACTGTCACCGCTGCCAGGCTTCAGGGCAGCCGCAGAGTGGTCAGCCTGGATGGCTTGGATGGCCGCACCAGCGATGAAGAAAAGAGGATCGATGCACGGGTCGTAATAGACGCCTCAGGTGTCCCGTCCACCTTCGCCCGCCAGGAGGCTGGACTGCAGACCATGCGCCACAGAGAGGACATCGCCTGGGCAATGGAGGCGGACATCGAGCTTTCTAATATCGGCCAGGAGAGGTTTTTCCAGTACTGGATAGGCAGCATGTCCCCTGGCTGGAAGGCCACATTCTCCCCGGCAGGAGGAGACCGGGCGACTCTTGGCGTCTTCGTGCGCGGACATGGCGAAAACGTGCAATCCTTCTTCCGCGGATTTCTGAAGATCTTCAAGGCCAGCAAGGCCAGGCATTACCCGGACATCGAGGACCTCAAAATCCTGTCAGTGCGTAGAGGCGGAGACCCCATAGCCGCCCTTCCGGGAGAGCTTGTGGCTGACTCACTGATGGTCACAGGCGGAGCTGCTGCCCAAAGCGGCCTCGCCTACAGCATGAGGGCAGGCAGCATCTGCGGCCAGGTGGCAGCCAGCGCCTCAGCCGAAAAGACAGTCACCAAAAAGCGGCTGTCGGAGTACGTCAGGCTCTGGAACCGGGAGTTCTACTGGCAGTACAGAATGGGCAGGGCATCCCTTCTGACCCTCTCAGACATGAAGGATCCGGAAATCGACCGGCTCGTCTCCAGCCTTTCGGGAAAAAGGCTGATCTCAGGCGGCAGCTTTGCGAGAAAGTCCATCTTTGCAGGCACAATGATCGCCCTCTCAAGGCCAAAGACGCTTTTCGATCTGGCCGCAAATATGTGGCACGGCTGATGCCAACTTCCAGAATAATTTCACGAATAATTGCCCAAATCACTGCCGAATTCTCCAGAGGCTAAATCGAGCACCAACTCAAACGGCTGGAAAAGTCCATTTATTGGAAATGCTTTGAAGGCTATTCATGATAGAACTGTCCAGCGAGCCTTATGTCCTCAAGCCCAGGAATACGCCGCTGTCCGAGGCAGACTTCCGGCTTCATCTCAACATCAGTTGGTGCCGTGGAGTCCTTTTCAATGTGGTGGCCTTAAAAAACGCCATAGCCGTGGTGGAGTACGATGCTCTCCTCTGGTCTGACGACTCCATCATGTTCGTGGAGTACAAGGACTCAGTAGCCGCCTACAAGGATCTATCATCTCGAAGGGTCCAGCAGATGAACAGCTTTGCAAAAAACATAGCCAGGGGCCTTGGGTACAAAAAATTCGTTTTCGTCGTAGCTGTCAAGGGCCTGGAGGAGAGCACGAGCAAGGGCGGTGTCGATGTGCTGCCCCTCTTTGAGCTTGGAAACTACGAGCCCCGGTTCACCTCATCAATCATGGAGCTGGAATATCTGAACAAAATCATGGCCAAGTACTCTCGCGAAGGAAAAGATGATGTCGTGCGGGACCTCGAAAAGCTCAGGAATGTCTTTGAGGTGGAGCAGCCATGAAAAAGGGAATGAGAAAGGAAATGAGAAATGGAAAGGGAAGCGGAAGAGATGAGGGCGGAGGAGATGAGTGCAAAGACTATGAGAGCAGAGGCGATCAGGACAAAGGCTATGCAACGGCTGCGGGCGCGGCCACGATCCTCAATGCCGTATCCACATGGAAGGGCTCGGCCTTCGGCATCGGCCTCAGGACCTGGGCAGAGGTGGAGCTTGATGACACCGGAGCCGTCTGGGGCGATGTTCCCGGTGTGGACACGCGGCTCATCGAGAGATGCGTTCAGATGGTGCTGGAGCGCTTGGGCTCAAAAAGCGGGGCTCTTGTCAGGACGAAAAGCGAGATCCCTGTGGCCAGCGGCCTGAAGAGCAGCAGCACAGCAGCCAATGCCGCAGTCCTCGCAACTCTTGACGCCCTGCATGTGGAGATGGATCTGCTGGAGGCTGCCAAAATAGGAGTCGCTGCCGCAAGACAGGTTGGCGTCACAATCACAGGCGCTCTTGACGACGCCCTGGCCTCGATGCTTGGCGGACTGGTGGTCACAGACAACAGAGAAATGAAGCTACTCAAACGCGAGGAGCTTTCCTCCCCGGTCATGATCCTGGCTCCGGAAAAAAAGCTCTTTTCAAGCGACACCAGCGTCTCGCGCTCGAGACTCATCGCGCCTGTGGCAGACGTTGTATTCGACCTGGCAATGAAGGGCGACTACAGCCGGGCCATGACCATAAACGGCCTGGCCTATTGCGCTGCTCTGGGCCTGCCCGCGGAGCCCATGCTTCTAGCGCTGGAGGCCGGAGCATCAGGCACGAGCCTTTCAGGAACAGGCCCGGCATATGTGGCCCTCATCGATGAAGGGCGAATGGATGATCTGGAGGCTGCCTGGAGACCTCTTGGCGGAAAGGTGATAAGAACCATGACGAATAACAACTCTGCATCCAAAGGCCGGGGGATTTAATGGGGCTACAGGAGCATCGCAGTGAAATTGAGAGCATAGACGAGCAGATCATAAGGCTCATCCACCGCCGCATCGGCATATCCAAGAAGATCTTCGAGGCAAAGAGGGCTGAGGGAAAGCCGATCAGCGATCCTGAGCGCGAGAAGAGGGTTCTTTCAAAGGCCACAGACCTGGCAACTGAGCTGAACCTTGATTCCGGAGCAGTGAAAGGCATCTTCGAGACTCTGATCAGGATGAGCGTGACCAAGCAGCACGAGCTGCAGGGCAAAGACCAGGGATGAATATGGTCGATATAGCAGTGATTTCAGGATCCAAATCTGATCAGGCAATAGTCGACAGGGTTTTGGGAAGGCTGGCGGAAAAGGGGGCCTCCCATGAGCACAGGATTCTTTCTGCACACAGAAATCCTCGTGAGCTTGAGGAATACATCAGCGAGACGGATGCCCGTGTCTTCATTGCAGTCGCCGGCCTCTCAGCAGCACTTCCGGGTGTCATCGCCTCAAAGACAACGCGCCCGGTCATTGGCGTGCCGGTAAGTGCAAAGCTAGGAGGACTTGATGCACTTTTATCAATTGTGCAAATGCCTCCCGGCGTTCCAGTGGCCTGCGTGGGCATCGATAATGGAGAGAATGCGGCGCTATTGGCCCTCAGAATTCTGGAATCGGGAAGATAGCTATTTATACAATGTCAGTGTGATAAACCATTCAAAGGTGGGATAGGATGTACAAGCGGATATTGATCGCAACAGATGGCTCTGATAAATCCAGGATAGCTGCTGAGGAGGGCATGGAGCTCGCTAAGGCACTCGGCGCGCAGGTCATAGCACTTAATGTGATTAACGAGGTCGTCATAGCCAGCGCAGTAAGGCAGCTTGGGTCCGACAGAAAAGAGGTCGAGGAGAAGCTGAAGATAGCAGGCGGCAAGGCCGTTGATGATATCAAGGCCATGGGTGCCAAGGCAGGCGTCACAGTCGATGCAATAGTCAGAATCGGCGCACCCTCAAATACAGTAATTGACGTGGCCGGTGCTGAGAAGGCTGACCTGATTGTCATGGGAAGCCACGGCGAGTCCGGGGCCTCAAAGCTCTTGATCGGCAGCGTTGTGCAAAAAGTTCTTTATTGGGCAACCATTCCAGTTCTGGTAGTGAGATGAGTACATGGAAGCACTTGTATTGGGAGCATCCCTGGTTTATAGCTCGTTCGCCATCGTCTTCGTTGTGGGCGTAATTCTGGGCTACTTCGTGATCAGTCTCATTGGTTCAAGCTAAATTTCTTAAAAAGGAGGGCCGGAAGGGCTCCGGCCAGGCCTTTATTTCAACGTTTTTTGGGCTTATCAATCCTTACCGATAATTTTCGACTTATTGATCCATTGTCATTCTTTTACCCATCCAGTCTCTTTTCATCCAGGGCAGATACGAGCCCGGGCACATCCTCAGCTCCTGCTGAGACTGTGAGGCTCGCTCCTGCAAAGTCCTGTCCGATTGGCTGGAATCTGCCTTTAAGGTGCTTTGCCAAAAATGCCTCGGCTATTGCATAAAATGACAGCCGGTTCTCAGGACGGGCGAAGCCATGCCCCTCATCCCGATAGAGGACATAGGTCACAGGCAGTCCCCTGGCCTGCATGGCTCTGACTATCTGGTCCGACTCATTCTGCTTGACCCTGGGATCATTGGCTCCCTGGCCGATGAGCAGTGGCCTTTCAATTCTTTCTATAAAATTAATAGGAGAGCGTTCCTCCAGCAGCCTTTTGCCCTCTTCCGTCCTGAAGTCTCCAACCCTTTTTGTGAACTGCTCGACCTCAGGCTTCCAGTATGGAGGAATCGTATTTAGAAGGGTTATCAGATTGGACGGTCCCACGATGTCCACAGCGCAGGCAAAAGTCCCTGGGGAAAAGGTCAGCCCAGCCAGTGCTGCATAGCCTCCATAGCTTCCGCCCATTATGGCGATCCTCTCCGGGTCAGCAATTCCCATCTCTATCGACCAGTTCACTGCGTCGATGAGGTCGTCATGCATCTTCCGTCCCCATTCAAGGTTTCCTGCATTGATGAAATTCTTGCCGAGGCCCGTGGACCCGCGGAAGTTGACTGATAGGACAGCATATCCCCGGTTGGCCAGCCACTGATGAATCGGCGAGAGACCCCAATAGTCGCGAGCCCAGGGGCCCCCATGCACATACAATACCATTGGAAGCTGGCCGTTGTCAGGCATACCATCGCAGTCTCTGTCACTCCCTACTGGCAGGGTGTAGTAAGAGAGCAGATCCAGACCATCTCGCGATTTTATGATTGCGGGAATCATCTTTGCCAGTGGCTGTCCCTGCAATTTTTCTTTATCTGTGAATAGGAATGAAACCTGGCCGCTTTTGCGATCGTAATAGTAGTAGCGTGCAGGTCTGTCATCTCCAGAATAGACAACAATCCACGTCCGGTCGTCCAGGCTCCTGCTGATGACAGTCATATCCCCAACGTCAGCACTGTGCAACAGGTCGAAATCAGGCTTGATGGCGGAATCGTGAATCCTCCATTCAATGCGTTGATAGCAGAATGCCACAGCCTGCAAATTTCGCTCTGTGGGATGAACCATCAGGCCGCTCAGGTCCGACTTTGGGTCTTCAGCCAGAAGAGTGCTTTTGCCGGTTTGCAGATCGAGCTGATAGAGTGCTGCTGTATCTCTGCCTCGGCTGTCTATGAAGTAGATGCATTCATTGCTCTTATCAAATCCGGCAAACCCTGTGGTGAGCGCATCCTCCATCCCGATCTTCAGATATGATTGCCATGTGCCCTGGCTGCTGAATATGAATGTCTCAGATCCCCCGTCAGCGGTCATCTTGGTGGCAAGCCTCACGCGATAATCATCATCGATCTCAAATCCGGAGAACTCCCGGTTCTCGATGAGAAGGCTCATCTCGCCAGTCTCTATATTGAGCCTGTAGAGGTCATGGTATTCTGGGTCGCGCCTGTTGAGGCCTATGACGATCTCAGAAGGATGCTTGGGAGAGATAGCCGAAACCATTGCTCTCACGCCCTCAAATGCTGTGAGGTCACGGGTTTTGCCGCTTTCGAGATCAACTGAGTAGATCCTCCAGTTCTCGTCGCCATTTTGGTCCTGCAGGTAGAGGATATGTCTGCCAGTATAAGCCCAGAAGTAGGCTCTAATTCCGCGGCTGACATCGTCTGTCACTGGCCTGGCGGTCTGCGGCTTTTGAGCATCTGCCACCCAGACATTGAGCACTCCATCTTTTGGAGCGAGAAAGCTGATATTCCTTCCGTCCGG
>DAONDW010000095.1:0-6312 GCA_035402785.1 Methanothrix sp.
GATCCATCGCTCACAGGAACAAGCTGCCCGGCCTTTCCGCAGCGTCCGCCGTTGAATTTGAGGTCATCGCCCACAGCCTGGACATGCAACAGGGTCTCAAGAATCTTGCCTGATAATGAGACATCTCTGAGAAGCCTGGTCTTCTCTCCATTCTCAATGAGGTAGCCTCTCTTGGCATTGAACTGGAATACTCCTTCTCCGGTGCTCACCTGGCCGCCTCTGCTTCCGGCGAGATACACTCCGTTGCCCAGTTCCTGCAGGATCTCTTCCTTCTTCCAGTCTCCATTTGCGATGTATGTATTGCTCATGCGCACAATTGGCCGGTCCAGGCCCTCAGAGCGGGCATTTCGAGCCACACCGCCAAGCCTCGCAGCAGTCTCTCGTGAATTGAGAAAAGACGATAAAACGCCATTTTCAACCAAAACCGTTTCCTGGGCGAGGCTTCCCTCATCATCAAATGGATAATAACCGTTTTGCATGATGCTTGGATCGTCTTTGACTGTGACCAGCTCTGAGCCAATCTTCTGGCCGAGCTTGCCTTCGAGACAGGAGTCTCCCTCAAGGATTATGTCGCCCTCGCAGGCATGCCCAACTGCCTCGTGTACGAAGACGCCTGCCAGCTCCTGATCGAGGACCACCGGATAGGTTCCGCCTTTCGGGGCTGCAGCATCCAGCAGCGAGACTGCTGTAGTTCCCACCTCTCTCGCCAGCGCAATGGGATCCTGCCTTTCGAGAACCTCAAGGCCTCCGACACCAGAGCGAACCTCGGCATCAGTCTGATAAATCCCATCTCTATGAGCAACTGCGCTGATGAAAAAGCCCACACGAGTCATCTTCGACTCAAGATCCAGGCCCTCGGAATTCTGATAATGAATGATTGTATCCATCTCGGAATAAACTGCCTGAGTGGATGTAACGCCTTTGACCCTGGCAGCATCTTCTATCTCCCGCAAAATGGCTACCTTTTCTTCGAGAGACAGATTCCCTGGATCCTTTTTAACAGGGACTGTCATGCTCTTTCCAGGTGTGGAAAAAGCCAGCTTCAGGTCTTCATGTCCATTTATCTTCCTGGCGATTTGTCTCGCAGAATCGATCTCCCTGTCCAGATCAGTCACATGATCTGTGGTCACAAATCCCCATGCACCGCGGCAAAGCGCTCGCACTGCAGCGCCCTGAAAGGGAGCCTGAGCAATTTCCTCAAGCTTGCCGTTATCAAGGACGATCCTGGTCCTGCTTCCCTGCAGGACCCGGACGTCGTAGAACTCGTACTCAGGAGCTATTGCCATGATGATCTATTTGCTCCTTTATTCCTCAGATGCTCCTGCTCGGAGTGGGGATGCTCTCAGGCAGGCTTATGCCAATCTTCTTTTCTGTGGCAAACTTCTTGAGCTTCTCAATCAGCCGGGTCCTCTGTCCGCCCATGGCATATTCGAAGACCTCGCTGATGTTCGAGACTGGTATGATCTCGATCTTGTCCTTGAAGGAATCATCGATGAGGACATCGCCCATGTTAGCCTTGGGAATGAGCACAGTCTTGATGCCTGCCTGGGCTGCGGCCTCGATCTTCTGAGTAACGCCGCCTACAGGCATGACGTCTCCTCTCACAGAGAGAGACCCGGTCATGGCCACTGTCTGCTTGACGGGCACCCCTTCCATTGCCGATATGACCGCAGTCGCAATGGAAATCGAGGCGCTGTCTCCTTCCACGCCCTCATAGGTGCCTATGAATTGAATATGCACATCCTTTTTGGTTATGTCCTCGCCCAGGAACTTCTTGATGAGCACAGATACATTGGTCACAGCCTCCCTGGCTATCTCCTGCAGCTTGCCAGTGGCTATGATCTTGCCCTCTTCTTTGGACTGGGCTGGAGTGATCTCTGCCATGATGGGCAATACTATCCCTGAGTCGCCCATGACTGCAAGGCCATTGACTCTGCCAACCTCGTCACCGGAGGAGTGGAACATGCTGTAATCCCTGCGCCTCTCCATGTACCTGTCAGCCAGTTGCTGCTCAACCGAGCGGGCCATCTTCTTGGCCTGCATGACATGATCCGATTCAGTCAGGCTGGCACCATTTGAGCGGGCGACATCTCCCGATACTCTGATCAGGCCTCCCAAATCGCGCAGCATCAGTGTGAGGTGCCCCTTTCTGCCAGATCTCCTCTTGGCCTCGCGCATGATCTCTGCCACTGCATCCCTTGTGAAATGAGGAATCTTTCCGTCTCTGACGATCTCCTGAGCCACGAACCTGATGAGCTTGTTTCTGTTCTCAAGCGTGTCATCCATGGTGTCTCTCATGTAGACCTCATATCCGTAGCCCTTGATGCGCGAGCGCAGAGCTGGGTGCATTCCCTGTACTGCATCCAGGTTGCCGGCAGCGATCATGATGAAGCTGCATGGCACTGGCTCGGTTCTGACGAGTGCCCCTGAGCTTCTCTCGCTCTGGCCGGTGATGGGGTACTCCCCTTCCTGCAGAGCAGTGAGAAGGCTCTGCTGTGATTCAGGGCGCAGGGTGTTGACCTCGTCTATGAACAGAACTCCCTTGTGTGCCTTGTGAATGGATCCGCATTCGACCCTTTCATGGGAGGGAGTCTCCAGGCCACCGGACTGGAATGGATCATGGCGGACATCTCCCAGGAGAGCGCCGGCATGAGCGCCTGTGGCATCGATATACGGTGCCTTCTTCTTGCCGCTGTTGTCCACCAGAAGCTTGGGGACCATTGCGTCCTCTTTGGGCAGCATATAGCGCAGCGAGAGAAATATGAGCGCTGCTGCAATGACTCCGAAGAGAAGCTGGCCGGTGTAATAGGAATACACAATCAGGGCCATTACGATCAGCATCAGGAACATATTGCGCGTCTGGACCTTCTTTCTGGCCTCCATCTTCTGGCCATCTACTATCTGTTTGCCGCGGCCAGCAGGAACAACTCGAACGCGCGGAGTGTTGTTGTCCTCTGGATTGGAATAAACGAGCACATCCTGCAGCTCTTCAACAGGGAGAAGCTCGCTCATGGCCTTGCCGAGCATGGATTTTCCGGTTCCCGGCGATCCTATGAGCATGACGTGGCGTCTCTGGCGTGCCGCTTTTTTAATCACTTCCACTGCTTCGTCCTGGCCAATCACCTGATCTATGAGGCTTTCAGGTACGACAACGCTGCTGGTATCTTTGAAATCAATATCTCCAAGCAGCTCTTTTGACTCGTCATCGGAGCTCATTTTTTCGGCCATCATGTTTCCTTTTAATCCTTCCTGACTATATATCTGGTGCTTTAACTCCATATTCGTTCTGGTCCTCTAAGCCTTGAAGTCTTGAATCATCTTCTGATATTCACCAAGCATTTCTTTGGAGAGATGAGGCCTGATCAATTCAAGAGCCTCCTTGAAATGCTCCTTTGTCACTGCAAGCTGGTCTATTATCAATTCCTCTTTTTTCATTCCAGGCCTGATACAGGTGCGAAGAGCCATCATTCCTGCCTCCCGGCAGAGCATCTCCAGGTCAGCTCCTGAGAAGTCTCCGGTCAACTCCGCCAGCCATGAGGCTATTACGCCCCTGGCTGCCATTCGGGAGAGGTAAATCTCCAGTATTTTCGTCCTTGCTTGCATATCAGGCATGGGAATATAAATCAAACGATCGAATCTGCCTGGACGCAGCATTGAGCTGTCCAGGAGGTCAGGCCGGTTGGTGGCTGCTACAATTATTACATCCTTCAACTGCACGAGCCCGTCCATTTCCGTCAGGAATTGGCTGACAACTCTTTCGGTGGCATGAGAATCGGACCCGCTGCCCCTTCCAGGAACCAGGGAATCAATCTCATCGAAGAATATCAAAGAAGGAGCAGCCTGGCGGGCTTTTCTGAAGACCTCCCGAACGGCGCGCTCCGATTCTCCCACCCATTTGCTGAGAAGCTCCGGGCCTTTGACGCTGATGAAATTGATTTTGCTCTCAGTGGCAAGAGCTCTCACGAGAAGCGTCTTTCCGGTTCCGGGAAGGCCGTAGAGCAATATGCCGCGTGCAGGCCTGACTCCAACAGCGCCAAAGGCCTCTGGATATTTGAGAGGCCACTCCACAGCCTCTATCAATTGCTGCTTCGCTTGCTCAAGGCCTCCGACCTCATCCCAGTGCACCTCAGCCACCTCAACAAAGACCTCCCTCATGGCAGAGGGCTCTATCTTCTTGAGGGCGTCGAAGAAATCCTCTTTTGTGACTCTCAGGCCTTCTACGAGTTGCACAGGAATGTCCTCTTTGACATCCAGGTCAGGCAGTGCCCTTTCCAGAGTTCGCATGGCTGCCTCCTTGCACAGGGCATAAAGATCTGCGCCGACAAAGCCGTGAGTGGCATCGGCTATCTCCAGCAGGTCCAGGGAATCGTCGAGCGGCATGCCTCTGGTATGGACATAAAGCACCTCCAGTCGTCCGGTCTTGTTGGGAATTCCGATCTCGATCTCCCTGTCGAAGCGACCGCCGCGACGAATGGCCGGGTCCAGGGCATTGGGCCTATTGGTGGCTGCTATTACTATGACCTCGCCGCGAGAGGACAGGCCGTCCATGAGTGCGAGGAGCTGGGCCACAACCCTTCTTTCCAGGTCTCCGGAGACCTCCTCGCGTTTTGGGGCAATGGAATCGATCTCGTCGATGAAAATTATGGAAGGGGCGGCCTTGGCAGCCTCCTCGAAGATCTGGCGCAGCTTCTGCTCGCTTTCGCCATAAAACTTGGAGACTATCTCAGGTCCTGATATTGATACGAAGTTGGCGTCGGTCTCGCTGGCCACAGCCCTGGCTATCAGTGTTTTTCCAGTTCCTGGTGGCCCGTGCAGGAGGACTCCGCGAGGCGGATTGATGCCGAGGCGCGAGAAGAGTTCAGGATGGCGGAGCGGAACCTCGATCATCTCCCTGATCTCTCTGATCTCGCGGGACAGCCCGCCGATATCCTCGTAGGAGATGTCTCTGACATGCAGTGCCAGTTCCTCCAGGGTCTCTCTCGTGATGCTGATGATGGTCTCAGGCGTGATCAGCACTGCTCCTGCAGGAAGTGTGCTGACCACTGCCAGGTTGAGGCTGCTGTTGATCATTTCCACCCGGAGCATCTCGCCCTTGACGACAGCTCTTCCCTGGAGCATGCGCAGCAGATAGGCTGGCCCGCCCATGAGTCTGATTTGGCGTGTGGGCGCGACCACTATCTTTCTGGCGGGCCTTGCTTCTGCCCGGCTGATTGAAACCTTGCTGTCGATGCCTGCTCCCAGGTTTGCGCGGGTATTGCCATCAATTCTGATGAGGTCCTGGGGATCATCAGGGTTGCCTGGCCAGGCTATTGCGTAGACTTTATCCTTTCCAAGGATCTCTATGACGCCGCCGTTCTCCAAACTGAGTGTGCTCATGGCAGCAGCTCCAATTCGGGCAACGCCCTTTCCAGCATCCTTGTGATAGGCCTCTGCTACCCTCAATTGCATGCAAGAGCCATCGATCTTCAGATCATCGTCGGCAGGATCGCCAGCCATCAAATCACGCTCCATCTTGCACTCACATTTTGTCTTTTCATCTCATGCTCCCATCTCGTGCCCACATTCCATGCCCGCATCTCATGCTCCGTCCAGTACCCCGTCTCATATAATATGTGACTCTAATACGTGACTCCTGAAGCAGGAATCCTGAAGCAGGAATCTTACTGGATGCTCCATTCCATATCCTTTAAATGAACTGCGCCGCGCTCTTCAAGCCTCTTGAGCCTGTCGAGCACAACAATCTCAGGAACCTCCAGCTTCTCAGCCAGTTGAGATGCATCGGAATCATCAGTAAGAAGTGCAGTCAGGATTTCTTCTTCGAGCTGGTTTTGAGCAAATGTTTTGGCTCTTGCACATGCTATCTTCTTGATCTCCATCTCTCTGGATTCGATCTTGTCAAGGAGGCCGCGCAGCTCCTGTCTTTTCTTCTCAAGGCGCACCAGCTCGTCTTTCAGGAGCTTCATATCCTCAGCCAGATTCTCTTCTTCTGCAATGGGTGCTTCTTCGCAGAGATAGGTGCGAACGCCGTAAGAGTGAGGCGAGACTGCAACCTCCAAAACGGTCTTCCTGGCTATGCGAAAGTACTTTCTCCTTCCCTGGACCTGATAGCATTCCACGAGGCCAGCCTTCTCCAGCATCTCCAGGTGGTCTATTACGGCTTTAGGCCCCACGTCCAGCCTTTTTGCCATCTCATTGAAGTAGAATGGGCGAAACGAAAGGAGCTGAAGAATGCGTCTTCTGTTCTCATTTCCAAGGATGTCCAAGAGCTCAACCGGATCCAATGTCATCACTCGATTTTAACTTATTGAACTT
>DAONDW010000096.1:0-2111 GCA_035402785.1 Methanothrix sp.
ACTGCCGCCGGATCGATTCGCTTTCTTCGAAGGTAACCCTCGATCTCGAAGTTCCTCATTTCCATTGCATCCGACAGCTCTTCCGGATCAATGCCTGGAAGAGAGGCAAGCTTTTGCAGGTCTATAACCGTGAGCTGATTTCCTTTGATCACATAGTCCATCCTGCCAAGCTTCAGACCGCTTCCCACATGTACCGGCGTTATGCAGTGAAGACTGTATTTCATTGTCTCAGCCTCGCAGGCACCTGGAATGCCAGGCCATAAGAGATGATTTGCTTTGCTTTTTCGGTTCCTTCGCCGCTCACATTCTCCATGCTTCCCAGAATCCTATCCTTCTCAAAAGGTATCACAGAGCCTTCTGTCAGCATTCTCACGCTTTTCTTCCTCAGATCGGATTTTCCAGCAGTCCAGCCTCTCCTGGTGATCAGGCCGTAAGTGGAACTCTGCAATGTAGAAGCATCTTCTTTTCTGGGACGGTAAAGAGAGAGAAGGACTGCATCATCTCCGCCATCAGATCCAATGGACGCATTTTCCTTCTCAGAGATCACGTCCAATGAAAAGAGCCCTCTTCCCGAAGATCTCTCTCCTCCAAGCCCTTCGTCGCCAAGAAGTCTCAAAGCGCCATTTAGCCTGGACTCATATTTTTCATCCCGGAAATCAACCAGAAAATACAGGCCAGAGCCCTTCATGAACCTTACATCTCCTGCATAGTAAATACCAGACCGTCTGGTATCCCTGTCAAGGGTCACTCTGGGAGCCTCGCCGACTGTCCAGGCTGTGCCTGTAGCCGAGCCCGTGCTTTTTTTATTTTTTTCTGCCGGATTCATTATTTCTTTTATCCTGGAGGCTTCTTCAGGCTTAGCAATTATGTTTCCTGGGTCGCCATTTATTATGTCATATTCCCCCGGCAGCAGAGCTTTTCCACCGACCAGGCTCTGAAAGATGGATTGGGTGACCAGCGGAGCACGCCTCACTTTTTTATCCAATCCTGCACTTCCCAGGCCTTTCAGTGGCTTTGGAAGTGTCATGATATCGCAGATGAACGGAAAGGTGGATGAGATGAGAAAAGGCGGCCTGCCTTCTTTGAACAGATTGAGGAGTTCGATGAGATCTTTTTCGCCGAAGAGAAGCCTCCATGACCAGCAGATTGCCCCGAAAAGCGTATCTGAATGGACTGAGATCGATGTCTCCTCCAGGCCCACACCTCGCTCACCAATATGAAATGGAGTATTGGGCTTGATGAGATAGCGGCAAAATTTTGGCATGGCTCACCAGGGCAATTCAATTTCCTATGATCTTTGTTTTGATCTGTTCGAATTCATCTCTGATCCCGGCAGCAGTGGTTGGATGCTCCTTTCCGTCTTCAATCAAGGAAACCTCACCTTTCCCTGTTGCATAATAATTCGCTGAACGCCAGGACATGTTCTTGATTTCGAATTCGATTTTTCCGTAGCCGCGGGAGCCCTGGCCTCCAAGCGCATCGTCTTCAAGAAGCGTCATGGCCTGGAAGAGGTGCTTGAGATAGTCTGCATCCTCCTTGACGAAGACATTGAAGATAATTCCGAAATCGAATTTGGATCCGGCAGGGACGCGCTCGATCTGCCTGGGAGTGGCCTGGGATGTGATGCGGTCTATGACGACCTCGGTCTTGACATCGGTGTAAAGAAGATCAGTATCGGCTTTTTCAAGCACCTTAACGGTCTCTTCTGCCATCAGGGCGTCTCTGACCATGAGACGTGTAAGAGTGGGAAATGAGTTATCTTCTTCTTCGCCTGCTTCATCCGATTCGGGAATCTCTATGGCGTCAGCAGTCACGCCAAAAATCCGGCAGACGCTGCACTTTTTAAAGCTCTCCAGATCCTTGCACATGTGGATTTTGGAGTTTGCCACTTTGTTATTGAAGGCCTTGCCCTCAGCCCTCTCCAGAAGGCTTCTCAGGCTTCCTTTCAGTGACGAGCCTGGGATATAGGGCATGCGGGTTACGGAATCCCGGACCACGACGCTGTCCACACCTCCAATCTCCATTCCTGTGCTTGAGCCGCCAACGTGAAGCCCGGTAAGTGCAGTAATCTTGCCCTTGATGATGACCTTGCCCAGAAGCTTTGTCATTTG
>DAONDW010000096.1:2211-6270 GCA_035402785.1 Methanothrix sp.
CCCAGGTATTCGATCAGGCCTCTGTTGCTTGCGGCTCCATTCCACTCATTTTTCAGGATGGCCATCTTTAGATTGGAAAGATCCTCTTTAAATGCGCTGTTCCTTCCTCCAGCCCTGTCCAGGAAATACACGAGCCTCCAGCGCCACCGGTCATAGAGGGCCAGAAGTTCTATATCCTTGAAGGTGAGCGTCTCATTTTTATCGAGATGATTTTTATTCTTCCAGTACAGATCCCAGGCTGCATAAAGGTTCCAGAGGACAGATCTCGGAAGCTTCTTGTTTTCGGCGATGCCCTCAACTGGCTTTCCGTCATTCAGGCAACTCCTGAGAAGCTCAGCGATTTCAAAGGAGATGCCCATCTCAGTCCAGTTCATTGTTTCTTTGAGGAATGTGATGGAGTCCTTTTTCGCTTTATCTCTTTCCTGGGACTTTGCATCGTCGAGCGCCTGTTTGGCGGATTCTGCAGATCTGTAAAGTGGATATTTCTCTTCAGCTACGCTGATTCCGCCTGAAAGAGTGAAGTTCGGGTTATTGCAGGTGTAGGCTCTGAAGTCTTCCCTGATGCGAATGGCAATTTCTGGAATGACATTCCAGGATCCGATAATAAAGAGGTCGTCTCCTCCAGAGTAGATCAGATAGACCTTATCAATCCATCTCTGATCCTGACAGATTTTATCAATCCAGCCATCAAAGAAAATGGAGAGCATTGTGCTCAGATTTGAGACGCGGGAGAGGGAGGCTTTTTCCTTCAGGCCGCCTGAGAAGATCATGCCAAGATCATCGACATCCATTCTCAGCACTCCGATTCTTGGGACACCGATGGAGCGTTCTGCAAGCTCGCTCAGATCTGCGATCGCGTCCTTTTCATTTGGCAGGACGTTTTCTTTTCGTTCTTCTTGTTCTTCTCTCCCCTCACACCCTTGACACACTTCTCTTTCTTCTCTGCCTTCACACCCGTCTCTCTCTTTTTTGGGCGTGGCTCTTGCAATCAGCCGGAATCCGAGAGCCGCATTATTCTCAGAGGCGATTTTAGCAAGGTCTTCGTTTATAAAATCATCAGGGCTGAGGGAATAGATGGTCAGCTTTGAATTATGAAGCTTCCTCAAGAGAGCCTCAAGGCCTTCTTTGTCTGGGCAGTAATAGTATTCGATTCCGAAAGGCTTGAAGCTGCAAAGAAGATGCTTTTCCAGGATTTCACCCATGCAACTTCCCCGGGCCTCGATCAGGTATTCTGCCTTGGCCAGGCGCTCGCCCATCTTCTCGAAGGTCTTGCAGTAATTGCAGAATGCCTTCTCCGGGTTTGGAGGATACCATCGTATCCAGCCGCCTTCTGCCCTGTACCACAGGTCGCCCTCTCGCTTGCAGACGTCGCAGATCGGAGCGCGGCCAGCCTTTTCTTCCGGGTTCAGGCCGAAGATTTCCTCGTAGGCCTCTGAGGCCAGAGAAGAGAAGCGCTGCAGTTTGGCTGCACCTGCACAGTTCATGGCTTCGCTCCACTTTGCAGCCAGTCTGGACTGTGGCTTTTGCGGCTGAGAAGAGCCCTGGTCATCCTTTTTCTGTTTTTTCTGTTCAGCGTCAGCGGAGGCGGCAGCAGTCTGAGTCTGGGTCTGCGTTTGTCCATCATCGAGAAGGTCCTTGACTGTCATACTGGACCATCCCAGAGCGAGAAATATGTCGCCGTGGTGCATTTGCAAAAGAGCCCTCTCAAGGGTGAGCTTCAGATCCAAGAGCCTCTTTTTGTCTGATGAGCTGATGAGCAGGTAGAAGTGGCCGCCGCCTGAGTAGATCAGGTTGGCCAGGGGATAGTCAAGCTGCATGAGCATGAACCTGGCTGCAGCTTCTGACAGGAGCTGGAGGTAAAGAGAGCGGCCTCGAAGTCCTTTGGCAGCGCCCTTTGATGTGATTGTGTAGAGGAAATCCTGGATGCCTGAGACGTCACCAGCCACGAGAAGAAACCTATCCTTTCCGGGACCCGGCTCAGAAAGCTCAGATGCGACATCATCTGCATTTAAATCTGCAGCCTCTTTCATCAGACATGCTGCCAGGGCAGAGGCTATTCGGGAGTGGTCAAAGATGGAGACATCTGAAGGCGCCTGAGAGGAGGCAAAGGGCATGGCCCAGGTGTGTTTTTTCAGAAGATAGAAAAGAGTAGTAGCATAAGCATCTGCGTCTTCGATCTGCCTGGCAAGTGCGAGGTCCTTCAAGAGAGAATCCCAGGTGCCTTTGTAGATTTTACGGATATCGTCGATACCATTGTTTGGAAAGATGACATTTCTGTCAATGCGAAGGGATTGAGGTGCGTAGAAAGCAGATTCTGGCAGAGTGCCTTTATCAATGAAAACGCGGCAAAACAGGCTGAGCAGCGGGGATACAGCAGTCTCATTTTCCTGCTCATCTTTCTTTCCGGCGGAGATCCTGTCGGACAATTGAATAATCCTGACAGAATCTTTTTCTTGAGAGCTGAGGGCTATGGATGTTTCCTTCTGCGATGCCAGTTTTCCGGCATCTGCAAGGCATAGCGGAAGGAGAGAATTCAGATAAGCTGAAAATATCTCGCTGGAATTCCCAGAGAGGCCGGCTCGCTGGCCGACTTTGCCTAAATCGTGGAGCAGGGCGCCCAGGAGAACTGCGTTCATTCAAGAAGGAAAACAGCTTAATGAATAAATAAGTTTCCCACAGATTTTAGGGCGATGCATATTAGGATTGTTAATAATAGTCGCTATAAATCGTTTGAGATGAAAGTGCATTCTTCAATATTTCTATTATCAGTCTTCATGAGTGCCTGAGCAAGACTGACTGTTTCAATTGAGCCACGACTTCGCAGTCATGGAAAGACAGTCTCTTTATTCCCACCGCTGGTAAAACTTACATTTCAATTTAGCCACGACTTCGCAGTCATGGACAGGGTCATAGTAGGAGGGAGTATATTTATTTTTAATATTGGTGTTTCAATTTAGCCACGACTTCGCAGTCATGGACAGATTGGTGATCAAACCAATCTAAGTCTACGGCCAGCAGGACATCGTTTCAATTTAGCCACGACTTCGCAGTCATGGACAGTCCCTCGAGAGCGATGGGAATGAAAGCCTTAGGCAGGTAGTGTTTCAATTTAGCCACGACTTCGCAGTCATGGACAGCGTCTACCCAATAAGCCTAATAATCGGCCTAATAATAGCAATGGTTTCAATTTAGCCACGACTTCGCAGTCATGGACAGAGAGATTATGCAGCTTGACGGTATGGCAATTATCGTCAGAGTTTCAATTTAGCCACGACTTCGCAGTCATGGACAGTTGAAGAGATAAGCAAGAAATACGGTGTAACCGCCTACAGGGTTTCAATTTAGCCACGACTTCGCAGTCATGGACAGATTAGTATTAGTATGCTTTGCGCTTGTTTCTATACAGGCAGCGTTTCAATTTAGCCACGACTTCGCAGTCATGGACAGCGCGCCCTGCTTCGGCTTCTACGACGGCAAGGTCAGGTAGTTTCAATTTAGCCACGACTTCGCAGTCATGGACAGCTATTGGATATCGTCTGGCGAAGTGGCGAATCTTATCAAGCAGGTTTCAATTTAGCCACGACTTCGCAGTCATGGACAGTCGAAAAGTGCATCCTAATGCCAGAATTGTGATAACGTTTCAATTTAGCCACGACTTCGCAGTCATGGACAGATAAGCTTAGCCGGGGGCATAGCTGGCATGGTTATCGCGTTTCAATTTAGCCACGACTTCGCAGTCATGGACAGAGTTCACCAAATGGTGGATTTCTGCAAGGCAGAAAAATTTGTTTCAATTTAGCCACGACTTCGCAGTCATGGACAGGGCGGCCATTTCTTGGCCTTTGCAGATATTGGAAAAATGCTGATTTGCGAGCGGCTCCAGAACCGCTATTATTATTTTAATACGTGGCCTGTCAGAACCACCCAACTTCGCAATTGAGAGGCTTTGCGAGCGCCTTGGAAACCGAAGAAAGAATTTATAATTGTGCGTATGTCGTCTCGCAAGTTTTCGTAATACTGGGCCGCTTAATAGCCCATTTACCTCACGGACCCACTGGC
>DAONDW010000097.1:0-1275 GCA_035402785.1 Methanothrix sp.
CAGGATCAAAAATCTCCTCGTTCAATTCCCTCCAAATCCGATGGAGATCAATTCACACTATTTGATATTTAAGAATTAGGGGCCGGGACCGGGATTCGAACCCAGCTCGAGGGATCCACAGTCCCTCAGGATAACCACTACCCTATCCCGGCACGCCAGAACTGCGAGTCTATTGCAAGGAGATAAAACTTTCCCCGCAATAGGCCGTCGCAGTGACATCCACGACCATTGCAACGAGGTCCTCCAGACGGTTGATGTAATAAACCTGGCCGAGACTCGATAGCGCCTCTTCGACATGCCGGTCCTTATAAGCCTGATCTATGCAGAAGAGAACGAAGCGGCCAGCTTCCGCCGATTTCTTGATGTCCTCCCATTCCTGATAGAGGTTCTGAATGTGAGTGTCTGTGATGCAGAGTATGAGACAGCCGGGGCGCTGTTCCGCGAGCTTTCTGATGGCCTTTCCTGGTATGTGTGTGCGGGTCGAGAAGAACTCCACAAGCACATTTTCAACAGATCCAAGATCCCGCGTCCATGGCGCGACAAGATATTTCTCGCTGAAATTTATGGCCGCGATCTGGGCCCCCTTGCTGTGGGCGAAGGAGCAGGCTTTGAATGCTGCAAGCGTCGCCCTGTGGGTCTTCGTACCGATCCTCGGCCCCTCCATCGAGCGGCTGCTGTCGAGAACGACCAGCAGGTCCGGCACTGCCTCGCCTGCGGGCGCGAGCCGCCCTGTCTCCTGGCTGCGCTTGTATGTGGTGAGGCCGGGAATTAGCCTCGGAGAGAGGCTCAGCGAATATGCCACATCAAGCTCGCTACTGGGATCGGTGAGCCTCCACTTGACGGGCGCTGAAGGATAGCTCTCAGATCTTGAGCGCGGCGTCTCCCGGATGACAATGCTGTAGCTCTGATCACGATACCAGCGAGCGAGATCTCCCTTGAGTCCGAGAGTCTGCAGAACCTTTTCATACTGCATGAATTCCTGGCCTGCTGCATCTGCCAGCGGGAGGGCATCGGCGCTTCCGTTCAGGATCTCCAGACACCGGACGGATCCGCGCCCAAGTACGCCCGGCAGAAATGGCTCCAAAATCCGGGCCATCTGGCGGCACTGCCTCGGCCACAGGCTCTTATCTCTAACGCCTGGCGAGAAAAGCCTTGATAAAAGGCCAACCTCAGGCCTGTGGCATTCCGGCAGATCCGCTCCCCAGTATTCGCGCAAAAATCCGAGGATCAGCCGATCCAGAGGCATGAGCTTTGCTGCATGCACTGCCTGCTCTG
>DAONDW010000097.1:1375-4362 GCA_035402785.1 Methanothrix sp.
AGCCTCCTCCAGCCTAAGAGAACCTTGCCCTCGTCCTCAGCGCTTCTCTCCAGCCGAAAGGAATCGACAACAATGTCAGTGAAGATGTTCACGATACGGCGCGCCCGATCTGCATCCGGCCTCTCCAGGCCCTTTAAAGCCTCCTGGGCCAAAAGCGCAGCCTGCTCCAGGGATCGCGGACAGAAGATGTAGTGGACTATGAGATGGTCGAAGAGGTTTTCGAGATATAGCGGGCCGCAGGATAGCATCTGCTCATCCAGGGTGATGCTGTAGTTGGCAAATGGAAACTCGCCTGATTTTATGCTCTCTTTATCAGATGCTTTCAGACGCGGAAAGGGCAGAAGCGGCCAGTGCCAGTTGCTGCAGGACCTATTCCAGACTTCCGCCCAGTAAAAGGACATCTTCAGCCGCCTCCGGGCCAAAAGCGCCTGCCGCAATGCTCCCGCCCTTTTTGCGCCAGCCTGCTCTCCCTCCTGCAGTCCCTTTGACCCTGATCTCTCCGCCGCTCATGAGAAGCCCCAGATACTCTCCAGCATCTTCCCGCACAAAGAGCCGTCCGGAGCGCATGAGCCAGCCTGCTCTCTCTTTGCAGGAGCCCTGCAACACTATGCGACCGCCGGAATTGCCGAGGCCTGCGAACTTGCCTGCATTCCCCCGCACCACGCCCCAGCCGCCTTTCATGTTCCTGAAGGCATAGTCCCGGCATCCTGCAGCTACGATGCCGCCAGCTTCCATCTCCTGGCCCAGATAGTCGCCAGCCATTCCCTGAATTATGATTCTGCCTCCTTTCATGCCCTCGCCCACATGACTGCCGGCTTCATCCAAAATGATGGTGCCACAGGAGAGCTCCAGCCCCGCATAATCCCTTCCGGGAAGCGAGAGAGGTGTTTTGCATCTCTCCGCAGCCAGACTGCTGAGAAGGCCCCAGAGCCTCGAATACCTCTTTCCAGGATCAGCAGAGATGAGCAGCTCTAGCTGATCTCTGTCCTCTCCCACCAGCTCCTCCACTGTTGAGCGGTCCGGCCTCTCACCAGCTCTCTCTGCGAGATCCTCCAGGCTGAAGATCATGTCCCTCTTCTGCGTCTTCAGCCTCCGTCCGCTGCCTTTTTTCTGATAGGCGGAATCCATGAATTTTGAGAGCTTCATAGCAGAAGCTCCAGACGTGGAACAAAATCCAGCCGGGCTATGGGATCATCAAATCCGGAAAGCTCCTCTATCGCCTTTGCAGGATCCAGGTCACCGTCAACTGCTGATGAGAATATCATATTCATATCAGCTCTCTCATTCATTGTGCGGTTTATGCTCTTTTCAGTCAGCTCAGTCACATAAGCCAGCCTTCCTGCTCCGAAATAGGGCGGCTTTTCCAGGACGTTTCTCATGGGCGTCACCCTGTGCCAGATAATATAGGGAGCTATGGCCCGGAGCACTTCCAGGTCTGCGTCTTTATCCAGCAGATAGGCAAAAGCACGGGTGAAGGCCCTCAGATCCTGCCGCACCCGGTCCGACAGTCCTTCGTCCACCTGCCAGCAGATGGCCTCAGGATTGTTGTGATAGTGGCAGCCGGAGCAGAGGCCAAAAGATGGCTTGCTGCCTGAGAGCTGTGTTTTATCGTAAAAAGGCGCTCTCTCGCAGAGTGTGAAATCCCGCAGCAGACAGAGTATGGCAAGCTCCACCTCATTTGAAAGCTGCCTTTTTGCCACAATCTCAGGAAGAGATGAGAATTCCTGGGCTGTGAAACGGGGCAATTGCCCTGCCAGATCCCTGATATCCTGCTCCCGTTCAGAGAGAAGAAGGCCTGCAAGAAAATCGGGCTGAACAGCAGGCACGCAGGCCGAGATTCTATCGAGAAGCGCCTCATCCATCGGGTATGTCGAAGAGAACTCCGGATTCATGGTTGCGAAATAGCATGTGTCGCCAGGCAGAAAGACCTCGCCTGCGTAGCTGATCTTTCTCTTCTGTAAAATTTCCAGGAACAGGTTCTGCTTTCCGCTTGGAAAGCGATTGATCTCATTGATGAGCTTCCATCTCGACTCTGCCCAGGCGGTCCAGAGAACCTGAGTGGGCCGAGTGGATCGAGTGGAATGAGTGGATTGAGCGGATTGAACGGATTGAGTGGAGCTGGAATCTGCGGCTGCCCATTGTCTGGGATCGAGAAAACCCACGATTTTCTCCTCGGTCTGCTCCGGATGGCCTGTGACCATGAAATCTTCCACGCAATCGAGGTCCAGTGAGAGAAAAGATGAACCGAGAAGGTTGATGAGAGTGGTCTTGTTCGCACCCATTCCACCGTAGAGGAGGACTGCATGGCCTCGCAGACAGGCATTGGCCAGAGAGAAATAAAGCTGGGCATTGACCCTCAGGCGGCCCAGGGCGAGATCCTTTCTGCCCACATGCAGCCGCAGCTCCTCCAGGGAGGATATCAGGAGCTGAATCTTTTTATGGGGATCTGGCATAAAAAGGTGGTTAGAGCGCAGACTGTATTTAACTTGTAGGGGGAAACTGCGCCCTTTAGAGGGATGTAGTTCACATCAAGCAAATGAGTTAAGTTAGATTTGGAAGGAAAGCAAAGATCGATTCACTGAAGTGGATTGTGGATTGAGAAATGGCAAAAGTCTACATTCTAGGAGGGATTGATGTCTATCGACTTTTGCCTGATGCGCGCACGTCATTTGACGCTATAAGCCTTTCGGTATCATTCAATTGCATGCTCAATAGCTGGTCTTTCTGCCAGCTTGAGCAGTCAATAAGTTATAAGGCTGAAGCTCCTGGAAAGCATTTTCTGCTCCTGGATGTCTGACGCGCCTCCCAGAAGTGCTCTCGCTGCGGGCATACCTATAAAGGGAATCACTAAGGATTTGCTATTCGTTGCCGCATATGTGGCTTTGAATTGCATGCTGACCTCAACGCCTCTCGAAATATAGCTCAGGAGGGAATATATTGCTTGAGCAGGCTGACCTATCAACAAGCCAATTGCGACAAAAGATTAT
>DAONDW010000097.1:4462-6266 GCA_035402785.1 Methanothrix sp.
GCAAAAGAACATGCATTGTAAGACGCATGGCAGGTGTGAATGGATGATCTATTTTGTAACAAGCAATAAGGGAAAATATGCTGAGGCGGAGGCCATCTTTTCAGGCCTTCTGCAGAGGAACATAGGCTATACTGAGATCCAGGCAGATACTCTGGAAGAAGTGGCTGCATTTGGCATGAAGGAGGTCGCCCTCAGATTGAAGGGGCCAGTGATGCTGGAGGATGCAGGACTGTTCATCGAGGCCCTGAATGGGTTTCCTGGAGTCTATTCTGCTTATGTTCAGAGGACCATAGGAAATGCCGGGATTTTAAAGCTCATGCAGGGCATGCAGAACAGAAATGCATACTTCAAATCAGTTGTGGCATATTCCGAGCCTGACATGGAGCCTGTGATGTTTTCTGGAGAGGTTCACGGCCAGATAGGCATCGAGGCGCGGGGAATCAAGGGTTTTGGATACGATCCAATATTTTATGTCGATGGGGTAAGCCTTGGGGAGATGGAGATCTCAGAGAAAAATCAGATCTCTCATCGCGCCAGGTCCATGCGTGCCCTTGAGAGCTGGCTTAAAGGCCGCGAGAAATGACATGCCTGATTCTGGCTGTGATTAGGGAAGCCAATGAGCATCATGAGTGGAAATTCGTCCTTCGCGCCGATCAGGGCTTCGCGTGAGATTTGGCCGGATCCGATTTCACGCAAAGTCATGCGAAGGCGCAAAGCCGCAGGGTCAAAGCATCGGCTGATTTCGGGCCGGGCTTTGCCTGATATCCCATCAAATGATCTGGCAAGATGTTCGGATTAGACTGATTTGCTGGTCGCAATCGTCTATATGATTCCATGATATCAACTGGACATTGGAGATGCAATTCATGGACATCATCTTGATTTCGCTGGCTACTGTGGGCGGTCTGGCCATCTGGTGGTTGTTTTTGGCAATAACTGGTTTGAAGAGCGAAAAGCCCTGCGAACAGAGTACCCCTTTGGCCATGAAAAGAATTGAGACATCAAATTAACAAATCTTTTATTATACCTGTTTTATAATTTTGATTTCCTCTTTTCCAGAGCACAGCGTGGCAGCATGCTGGCGTCAATTGCTTTGAGATATGGCATCTGCACGGCTGAAATGTAGATCTTGCGCTCACCTATGGTCATAACGAAGTCAGTTGCCTTGGGCGGGCTGATTCGCACTGAGAATATAAGAGGACCTTCGCATGTTGTGGCTATGCGCATGTCTGTAGAGCGTGCCAGGATGTATTCTTCCATCTCAGGTGTGATCTTGATCGGTGCGGATTTGGAAGTCATTGAATCTCTGAATTTTCAGCCCTATAGATATAGTTTCTTGGAAGCTGCTTTTGAAAAAAATATGCTTTTCAGAATCTCTTCAGTTATCCTTTCGCGGCCTATTCAGGCATCTTATCTGGGGTCCTTTTGGGCTAAATTGCTGCGGCACATTTCATGGCAGGCTTCAAAGCATTCACTTAACCACCACGGCCTGAAGTCCGCGACCTGTAACTGCGCAAAAAGTCGTGTCGCGTTTGGCCGGTTGACTTCAGACTGGCGAGGTCTTGATGCTTCCAGCGACTTCCTGATGCTTCACCGTCTTTCTCTGGCAGATCCAGATTTCCCTGTATTTTTCGAGGCGTGAATCGGTTTCCTGGGCTTGCCGGGGAACTGATGGAAAAATGGATTACAGCGATATCAAATCGATCTGCGTGGAGCGAAAGTGATCTTAAATGGGGTCAATTAATCCCTGCAAGATAAAAATAATGTCCGTCAAATGAAATAGATTTAATACTCTGTTCATTGC
>DAONDW010000098.1:0-2134 GCA_035402785.1 Methanothrix sp.
AATCAATCCCAGCAGTCGCTATTGGCAATTAATTAACAATGCCAACGATCCTCAACTGAAATTCAGGCTATTTGACAATAGGCGAATTATCATGATGGGCCGACGAATAATCAGGCTCATCGGATAAGCCCTGGCGTGAAAAAAAAGGAGGATATCTTTATGGACATATCAATAACACCTTCAAAGGATTATGATAAAAGAGAACTGGGCGCATCAGATAAAATCAGGTCGAAGCTCACTGCCTTGCGAGAGGAAGCGGCAGAAAAACAATGGACATTCGAAGTGGGCTATACTACAGCTATGGACTTTGCCATTGAGAAGATCACCGGCTTGAAGCCGCCTGCGAACTGGCTGGATCAGGCCAAGCTGCAAAACCGCATGGCTCAGCCGCTGGAAGAGCCAAAGCGAATCTCCCTGGGGCAATGCGTGGCGGGTGCGGCCAATTTCAATTGGGCAGACAACAATGGAGTCACACCGGTGAGAGATCAGGGCGGCTGTGGTAGCTGCTGGGCTTTTGCCACTCACGGAGCATTCGAAGGAAGCAACGCTATCCTGAACAAAGCAATGATTGATAGCGCTGAGCAGGACACACTCGATTGCAGTGGAAGCGGCAGTTGCGGTGGTGGTTGGTGGGCCTTCCAGTATCTGATTGACGTTGGATCCGCAAAGGAATCAGACTATCCTTATGTCGCAGTGAAAGGAACGTGCAAGACGGGGGTACAGCGACCTTACAAAGCCACTGCCTGGGGCTACGTTGACAGCACTGTGCAGATCCCGTCTGTTGCCGCGCTGAAAAAGGCGCTGTGCGATTACGGCCCTCTTGCAGTTGCAGTCGCAGTGACTTCTGCTTTTCAAGCCTACAGAAGCGGCGTGTTCAATGAGGCCTCCAATGCAGATGTCAACCATGGCGTCACGCTCGTGGGATGGGACGACCGCAAGCAGGCATGGAGGATCAAGAATTCGTGGGGGACCGGCTGGGGAGAATCCGGCTACATGTGGATTGCCTACAACTCCAACAAGATCGGCTATGGCGCTTCCTGGGTGCAGGCTAAGATGGCACCGATATGTGAAAACGCGCCAAGCCTCATCGCCAACAGCGGGATCAGTTGGAGCGAGAACAAGCAGTTTAGCAGCAATGCCAATGTGCTGTCTGTGACTTTCACCCTGCCTAGAGAGATGTATGTCTCCGTCATAGCTGATGCTTCGGCATTCATCGCCAAGGGAACTGCGCCACAGACCTTCACAACCGGCCTTTATTCAGACGCGGCGACGGGCGTGATGTGGACCGGGTCGCTGCGCAAGGGAACGCTGCTGGCAGCAAATCAGCATGTTCCAGTGCACAGCACATTTGCGATGAAGCTTGCTGCAGGAACTTACACATTCTACTGGAAGATCTGGCTTGGTGGCTATACCATCGGCTTTGATTCCGGAATGCTAACAGTGCTTGCCGTGCCATGCTCAATGGGCGGAAATCTGCAGATGGAGATCGCAGCATCGAAAGATATTGTGGGAACCATGGCCATGGGAGACCCGACGATTATGGCAGTATCAGCAGGCAGACAGGACCTGCAAGTCACAATCGATCGCACGGTTGGGGCCGAATAGGAATAAGGGGCTATTGCTGCCGTCCTGAAGCTTCAGTCGGGACGGCAGTGCCAAGTCCCGTCCGATGGCCGGAAAACAGGCATTTCAGAGCGCAAGGGACAGCACAGCCAGGGAGTAAATCGCATATGTCGGAGATTGCAGTCACAGAGCACGACCAGGGTCGCGTCATCGAGGCTCAGACCAGCGACCTGATAGTATTTCGCCTCGAAGAGAACCTGACAACCGGCTATGGATGGGAGGCGAAGTCAGTCGAAGGCTCGGCGGTCGAGCTAATTGAGTCTAATTACGTCGAGGCTACGGGAAAGGCTATAGGTCGCGGCGGGACACGGGTTCTGCGCTTTTTGGCAAGGTCTCCCGGAAGCCAGGAGATCCATCTGCAATTGCGCCGGCCATGGGAACCCCCTGATAAAGCCCTGGATCATATGACTTTTATGATCAGGGTGCATTAGATCTGCAGGAATATCTGAACAAATTCGGCTGCAAAAGAAGGCGAGGAAATGGAATATGGACTGGATCGCTCCGCAAGGTG
>DAONDW010000098.1:2234-6200 GCA_035402785.1 Methanothrix sp.
TTTCTGCCAGGCCGTGATTTTCTTGGCACTGATGCCTGTCTTCTCTGCCAGGCTGTCTGCCTTTGCCCTCGCCAGATCAGAAGCGGTATTGATTCCTGCCGAGGCCAGCTTTTCCAGGGTCTTTGGGCCTATTCCAGGCACGGCCTTCAGGCTGTCGCCTTTTGACGTCGCAACAGTCTTTGCCGCACCTGCAGTGCTGGCTGCTCTGGTTGGCGCTTTTTTTGCCTTTCCACTTCTGGCAGTGCCCTTCGTCTCACTTTTTGCCTCTTTCTTCTCAGGGTCAACCTTTTCCTGAGCCTTCCTGGCCTGCCACTCCAGGAAGTTGCAATGCGGACAGCCGAGATCCCAGGGCCTCTTTCCCTTGTTGATGATGCGGATGTGATTCATTCCATGCTTTTCGCAGATCCTGTCAGTGACCACAACAGTTCCAAACCTCGGAAGTGGCAGGGTGAACCTGCATTCCGGATAGCCTGAGCAGCCGATGAATCGCGATCCTCTGTGGCCGCGCCGGATTATCAGTTCAGAGCCGCATTTTTCGCATTTACCCACGATCTTGTCAGTCCTCAGCCCGTCCTTGAGTGACTCGCCAATGCAGTCGTGGTTGGATGTCAGCTCGTCGAAGACGCTTGTGAGCATGACCCTTGACTTCTCGACGACCTCATCCTCTTTGATCTTCTTCTCGGAGATCTGGGTCATCTCATTCTCTAACGTCTGGGTCATCTCTGGCTTTGTGATTGTTGGCGCATATTTCTGCAGTGTATCGACAACAGCATAAGCGGTATTGGTAGGGCGCATGGGATTTCCCTGAACATAGGCTCTGGCATACAGCTTGCTGATGATATCATGCCTCGTGGACTTGGTTCCAAGCCCAAGCTCATCCATCAGCTTGATCAGCTTGCCCTGACCGTATCGAGCAGGGGGCTGGGTCTCCTTGTCTTCAACGCTATGCCCCAAAACCTTCAGTCGCTCTCCCTTCTGCAGATCGGGCAGGATATGCTCCTCAGCCTTGCTGTAGGGATAGTAGTATCTCCATCCAGCCTCCACCAGGCGTGCACCGCTCGCCCGGAAGGGCTCAGGGCCTATGTCCACCTTGAGGCTTGTCGCGTCCCATACGCATTCCTCAGCCAGAGTGGCGAAGAAGCGGCGCACAACCAGCTCATAGATGCGCCATTGATCCTCCTTCAGCTCGCTTTTCTCCACAGGCATTGTGGGATAGATTGGCGGATGGTCGGTTGTGGATCTCTTGCCCCTTGTAGGCTGCATCTTTCCTTTGAGCAGGCGCTCTGCCTCTTTCGCAAAAGCGCCCTTTAAAAAGAGGCGCGTCAGAGCCGCCAGATCTATCGATGGCGGATAAACTGTGTTGTCGGTTCTGGGATAGGAGATGAAGCCGTTGGTGTAGAGCCATTCTGCTATTCGCATGGCGTTCGCTGCGGAAAAGCCGACGCCGCTTGCGGCTGAGATGAAGCTTGTGGTGTCAAATGGTGCGGGCGGCCTGTCCACGCGCTTCTTGGTCTCAATGGACCTGATGATTCCCTCAGGGCCGAGCCTTGAGATTATGCCATCTACCTCATCCTTCTCCCAGATGCGCCCTTTGGCATGCTGCACTCGAAGCCCTTTCTCCAGATCTGCAAATATCTCCCAGTAGGGAGTTGGAACAAATGATTGGATCTCTTTCTCCCGATCTACGATTATGGCGAGCGTTGGAGACTGAACTCTGCCTACTGAGAGAAACTCCTTGCCAAGCCTCCCTGATGTAAGGGAGATATAACGCGTCAATGCCGCGCCCCAGACCAGATCGATTACCTGCCTGGCCTCTCCGGATGCAGCCAGATCATAGTCCACCTGCCCGGCATTCTTGAAAGCCTTCAGGATCTCGTCCTTGACTATGGCGCTATATCTGACGCGATCCGCGTCCAGGCCGGGATTCGCCTCCTGGGCTATCTTCAGAGCCTCAACGCCTATCAGCTCGCCCTCGCGATCATAATCCGTAGCAACGGTGATGCGATCTGCCTCTTTTCCGAGGGTCTGCAGAGCGGAGACGATCTTCTCCTGGATGGGGCGCACCACGATCTCAGCTCTGATCAGCTCCTTGCAGTCCACCTTCTGCCAGTTGTTATATCCTGGAGGATAATCAACTCCGACGATGTGCCCGGACAGGCCCAGCACGATCTTGTCATCAAACGAAAAGGCCTCCACCCCGGCCACCCTCTTGGAGTGGGTCTTGCCACCAGCAAGAATTTGGGCAATCCTCTTGGCAGCATCATGCTTCTCTGCAATTATAAGATGCATTCAATTAGGGCAGATATTGCAGTTGATTTAAGTTTTTCTGTGATCTGGCTGCAAGCTCTGCCACTCAAAGGCAGAGAAGACTGATGGCAGGGTGGATTCAACATGATTATTTAATGGAGTTGGGTCCTCCGTATTTTAGCTCCCCTGGAGAAATCGCACCACATCGGCAAGATGTCCACACGAAATGACACAAAAACGTCACTTTGCCAAAAAGTTACAGTAAAAAACTTTTGATTCAGTATGATTATTATGATCAATCATGCGAAATGAAAACCATCAATGCTCAAGATCGATACCCATTATCGCGATGGCAGAGATTATTCAAGTTTTAATCGAGAGGATTATCGTATGAACTTATATGGGTGGAAGCGAGAAGCATAATTATAATCATATGTTAAAATTAAAATCGAATTAATGTAGTGATATTATATTTTAGGAACTGCGCCTACAGATCCATATAAATTAAGTAGTTATAATCAGATCACGCAAAAACTTTAAGTAGCTATTAAGCCATGAAGAACTCGGCGGGAGACTGTAACGAATTGAGATGATGCCGGATATGATACCTTTTGGCTTGGGCGTTCATATCATCGCTTCGGCATTGCCGTCGTTGCTGTTTTTGCTGCTAAAAAGGTAAAGGAGGATAAAGAACGTGTCTGACAAGATAGACCTATATAGCGACCGCGGAGTTCTTTTGAAGAGCGACGTCGACCTGAGCGCCGTCAGCCCTCTCAAGAACGCGGCCATGCAGAGACTCATTTCTCTCACAAAGCGAACCGTAGCAGTCAATCTGGCCGGAATCGAAGGCGCTCTTAAGACTGGTAAAGTTGCAGGAGGCCGCAGGCAGATCAAGGGACGCGAGCTGAAATATGAAGTAGTTGCTAATGCAGGCGCCATTGCTGATAGTATCAAGTCCCTGTTGCAGGTAGCCCCAGGCGACGACACAGTCGTTAGGGTCCTCGGCGGCGGCAAGCAGCTGCTCGTCCAGGTACCAACCGCAAGAGTCAACGCCGCTTCCGAGTTCGTAGTAGGACTGACTGGTGCAGCCGCAGCAACAACTGAGGCACTCATCCAGCAGTTCAAGGCCACATTGATTGAGGCCCCCATGGTCCATGCTGCTGTTTGGGGCGAGTACCCACAGACTGTAGGCATGTCCGGCGGAAACGTCGCATCTGTTCTCAACATCCCCCAGAACGATGAGGGTCTGGGCTTTGCTCTCAGGAACGTCATGGCCAACCACCTCGCAGCCATCACCAAGAGGAACGCCATGAACGCCGCTGCTCTCGCATCCATTTACGAGCAGATCGGCGAGTTCGAGATGGGCAATGCCATGGGAATATTCGAGCGCCATCAGCTCCTGGGCATGGCATACCAGGGCCTGAACGCCAACAACATGGTCTACAATTGCGTCAAGGCTAACGGCAAGACCGGAACCATCGGCACAGTAGTTCAGTCCACCGTCGGTGCAGCTCTTGAGGACAAGGTCATCAAGGCAGGAAAGAAGCTGCCCTCCGGATATGTACTGTACGAGGCCAATGATGTATCCAAGTGGAACGCCTACGCCGCTGCCGGCGTGCTGGCTGCCACCATGGTCAACTGCGGCTCCCTGAGGGGCGCCCAGGCTGTGTCCTCGACACTGCTGTACTTCAACGATATAATTGAGAAAGAGACTGCTCT
>DAONDW010000099.1:0-1624 GCA_035402785.1 Methanothrix sp.
TTGATGTAGTTTGATGCAGTCTGATGCGGTCTGCAGTCTTCCTGGAAAGCTTCATGAATATGCTTCCAGAGTGGCCTGGCATCCTGGAGTCTCCGTCTCGGCTTTTTTCCGGCTTTTCGTTTTCTGGGTCTCATAGAAGCAGAATACGCGATCTGCAAGTTCGGTCATCTTCTCCAGATGCCTGTCGATCGCCGGCGCAAAGAGCAGGACAGTCGCATCCCTTGAGGTCTGCCTGAGAGCTATAGCCAGGTATTCCTCCATGTCGCTGGCATCCTCATAGAACAATGGGTCGTGCTCCACTATCATGAGGCTGTGGTGATTCTCCTTCAGAATGGTCAGGAGTTGAAAGGCTGTGAAGGCCCGGCGCACATCCGGTTTTGTGAAGTTTCTGTCCAGCCGGCTGAGTATCCGGGAGTAATTGCCGCAGACGAAGAGGACCTGATAGCGCTGCAATTCCGGGTGGCTGTTGAGGCCGCAGGCCAGCATCTCTGCAGGGGCGACCAGGACGTTGAATGTATTGGAGAGCAATGTGACAGATGGGAGAAGCTCGATTTCCATAAAGGAGAATTTGGTGCTCTGGAGATATGAGTGAGAGCCGTATGCAGGGCGAAAGTGTCTGTAATGCAAGACGGGTCACGTTTCTTGAAATCATAGATGGAATCTGTCTACTCATGCCTTTTTTTGGATTCATATCTCTCTCACCATCAATGTAATATACTTGAATTATTATGACAGCGTAATTGTACAGCAATCGCTGTGCAATTTTGGAAAACTAGATGTGTGGAGGATACGGGTGTGAGATCGACTTTAGGTATATTTTGCTTTGCGGCAGCCTTGCTGGCCCTGTCCATGAGTGCTGCGGCATCGGTTGTCATCAATGAGATGGAACTCAATCCGTCTGAGGGCGGTGTGGACTGGATTGAGATTTATAATCCGGATAGTGAGAGCGCTGATATAAGCGGCTGGACCGCTGAGATCAGCGATGGAAGCTGGGTGGGCAAGTTCTCTGCGGTTCCTGCAGGAACAATCCTTCCAGCAGGCGGATTTTATGTCTTCGACGGCCAGTCTTCCTGGACTCACAATGACGGCGGATATGCCACGCTCTACAGCGCCAGCGGCGAGGTCGTGGACAAGACTGCCACCAGAGAGGATGGCTTGGACAACGACTTCACCTACAGCAGGAAGCCAGATGGCCATGACACGAACAGCGATGCAGACTGGGGTCTGAGTGCAGGAACCAAAGGTGCATCCAACAACCGCTAAATTATATGATATTTTGGTGAGTGGAATAAATGAAATTCAATTTCAATTCAGGCATTGTCAATAGGACGCTCTTTGTCCTGGTCAGCCTTCTGGCTCTCTGTGGCCTTGGCAGTTGCGATGTGGTCATCAACGAGTTCGAGCTGAGCCCTCCGGACAATGGCACCCTCTGGGTGGAGCTTTACAATACCGGGGACGCAGCAGTGGATCTGACCGGCTGGACAATCAAAATCGTGGATACGCCATGGGTCGGGCCCATTGCATTGAAGGGCAGCATAGAGCCAAAGGGCTTTTTGGCAGTGGACGGACAGGATAGCTGGGTTGCCACAGGCAATGGAACTGTCTATCTCTATGATGCATCTGG
>DAONDW010000099.1:1724-6190 GCA_035402785.1 Methanothrix sp.
AGGATAGCTGGGTTGCCACAGGCAATGGAACTGTCTATCTCTATGATGCATCTGGAGCCGAGATGGACAAGACCTCTCAGCAGGAAGATAACTCGCACAGCGATTTCACTTATGGCCGCCTTCCGGATGGTCACAGGACGAATACCAGGGCAGACTTTGCCTTCATGATGGCAAGCAAAGGGCGCTCAAACGGATACGGCAATTAGGCGCAAAAACGCTTGACAAGCAAAGGGATTCAATAGGAAGGACTTAAAAGGAATTACGGCCTCCTGCCCCATCTTTTCAAAGGCAGAGGGCCGCAGATCATTTTTCTGTTTGGCTTTCCGTCTTCAATTCGATCATCCACGGCCAAGACATCCAGCTACAGGACTCAGTCTGCATGGCAGAGGTCGTATGGCCTTCTTGTGGCATGTGAGGCTGTCACTCGATCCACAGGGTGTAGGATGTGTCTCTTTTGAATACCTTTGTGTGCTCGCTCTTGTTGATGATGTTTCCTTTTCCGTCTCTTTCAGACACAGTTATGGTGTGCGTTTTCTCTCCGCCCACAGTGAAGCTGGCTGTTCCGTCGAGGGACCCGTCGCTTGAGTCGCTCGCAAAAAAGACGCCATCCACATAGACATCGTAGCCTTGAATCCTCTGGGATTTTATGGTTATCAGAGCCTCTCCAATCTTGATATCGCTGATATTCGGAATTGCAGTCAACTGCTCTATTTGCTTTGGCAAAACGTCCAGGATGATGGCATTTCCGGGCTCGCTTCCCTGTGTCAGCAGCAGGAAAAGCCTGCCAGTCTCCTCTGGCACCAGGGTGAGCCGGTAGTAGTAGTCTGCCAGGAATTTGAAGTTCCAGTGGGCTATTGTGCTGTTGGAATAGGAGATGAGATAGATATCGCAGCCTGCATCTTTCGGGCTATGCGCTATCAGTTTTACCTCGTCTCCGGCAGCAGACTGCTCATAGCGGCACCAGCTCTCATCCTTTTGAATCCACAGCTCCGGCGAGAGTGGCGCAATGGATGTGTTGCCCTGTGAGAAATAGTCCGAGAAATTGTATTGATTGCCACCAAGTGATATGTACCTGGGCTCATTGCCGCTCAGATTGAATGTTATGGGGTCTGAGAGGGTGGTCTTTTCTGTCTCCTGCACTGTGGTGGTTGTGCTTGCAGTGTCTGTCGTCCAGGGCTCCTCGGTCCAGCTCTGGCTGCCAGTGGGCATGGCAGCGACCTGCAAAGTGCCAGGAAGAAGCATCATCAATGCCACAATGGCGAGACAAAAAATGAAATGACAGCCTTTGGCCGTCAAGCTATCTTTCATCCAGCCATTTATTTTCAATTTAGCTTTCATCAAGCTATCTATCTTCAAGCTGGCTTTCGTCCAGATAGCATTCATCAAGACAGCCTCCGCCAGGCCAGCCTTGGCTGGCAGACCTCTTTTCCTGCCGGGCATTGATTTCGGCATCGATGTCATCGGGCCCTCACATGGTCTCCAGGGCAGCTATTCCGAGGGTGTCGAGGGTGACCTTCAGGGCGTTTTTGGCTGCTCTTGCCAGGGCTATTCTGGCGCGCCTCAGCTCTGGCTCGGCGTCGAGAACCGGGCTATAGCGATAGAAGAGATTGAAGCACTCAGCAAGCTCTCTCGCGTATGTCGCCAGTTGATGGGGCTTGAGCTCCTGGGCAGCCCTGTCTATGACCAGATCGAACTGCGCGATCTTCTTTAAGAGAGCAATCTCGGTTTCGCCCACCAGCAGATCAGCCTGGATGGCTTTCGCCGCCTGTTCTTCTCCTTTTCGCAGGATGCTGCACGCCCTGGCATGGGAATACTGGATGAATGGGGCAGAGAGCTTCTCGAAGTCCAGAGCCTGCTTCCAGTCGAAGGTGGTGGCCTTGTCAGGCGAGACCTTGACCACATCGTAGCGAACAGCTCCAGATGCCACGCAGGCTGCCACCTCTCTCAGGAATGCCTCATTTTCTTCAGGCCTCCTCAGTTTGACCTCCTCGTAGGCCTGCTTTTCCACCTCATCGAGCAGCTCATCTGCTGAGATGAACTTGCCCTTCCTGGTGCTCATGGAGCCAGTCGGGAGAGAGACGAACTCGAATATCACAACCTCAGGCTCACGAATGCCTAACAGGCGCAGCGCAGTCCTGAGCTGTCCTGAGACGAGCTTGTGGTCGGCTCCGAGGATGTCAACTGAGCGGTCTGAGTTCTCAGACTTCCAGCGGTGGTAGGCCAGGTCGCGGGTGATGTAAAGCGATGTTCCATTGGCCCTCTTCAGGACCATCTTCTTCTCAAAGCCGTGGCCTGAGAGGTCGAGCTGAAATGCTCCGTCTTCCCATTCGGTGAGGCCGGTCTTCTCAAGAAGGCCCACGATCTCGTTTACATCGCCCTGTCTCACGAACTCCGATTCCCAGTGATAGGAGTCGTGGCGGATGTTCATCCTCTGCAGAGTATTTTCTATGCCACCGATGGCGAACTTGACTGCGCTTTTGATCTTGGCTGCCGTCTCCTCGTCTCCAGCCTCGTAGCGAGAGATGACTGCATCTGCCTCCGCCCTGATCTCAGGCTGGCTCTCCATGAGCCGGTTGGCTGCGATGTAGACCTTGGCTATGGCGTGGTCGGCCTTGCTGCTGTCCAGTTGAAAGTGATCGCAGCCCACGACCACCATTGCCTCCTGGCGGCCCATGTCGTTGACGTAGTACTGGGCGTCAACTGTGCAGCCTGCCCTGCGCAGGATGCGCACGAGCGTGTCCCCTATGACCGAATTGCGAATGTGTCCTACGTGCAGCGGCCCGTCCGGGTTGGCGGATGTATGCTCCACGATGACCTTTTCAGTTCTGCGGCCTGTCCAGGCATTGTCTGCCAGGGCCTCATCTAAAACCCCGTTCAGGAACTTCCTGTTCATGAAAAAGTTGAGGTAGGGTCCGGTGAGTTCCACCCGGTCTACGTAGCGGTAGTCTCCGGGCATGGCATCTTTGATCTCCTTTGCAATGGCCACCGGGCTCTTCTTGAGTGCCGGTGCCAGCCGGAAGGCCAGGGAAGAGGCCAGGTCGGCATGCGGGCTCACGTCAAGGCCCAGGCTGTTTACACCCTCATCTGCTTTGTAGCCGCAGCGCCCGAGGGCCGCATTGAGAAGGCCCTCGACCTCGCTCATAAAATCGAGAAACATTGGAACACACCAGTGTGAATAGTATCTTCGCTCATCAATTGGATATTTCAATATAAGGATTACGTGCAAAAATGATTACCTGCGAAATTTTCCTGGATTTTCAGGAAGGTATATGATGTAAGCAGCGTCATATCATCCTGTAAGGTGTTATTATGAAGTCCTCTGCAATTATTCTGATGCTGTTGTTGTGCGTTACCGCTCTGGCATCGTCTGAGGAAAATGCGGTCGAGGCCACGACTGCCCTCACTCTGCCGGTGGACTCGGTGACCATTTATCCCGATGGGCTCATGGCAGTGAAGTGCGTGGGAAGCCTGGATGTGACCGAGGGCCCGCACAAGTTCGTGATCAATCTGCCTGATCAAGCAAGTGCTGGCTCAGTGCTTCTCAAAGTGAGCAATTCCAGCCAGGAGAGAGTGGTCTACGAGGCCAATCCCATCTACACATTGAATATCTCGTCTTCAGGCCCGCAGAGCTTTGCGCTCTCCTATCTGATGTACAACGCCGCATCCTGGAAGCCCAGGTATGACCTGCACTTGAAAAACGACAGCGTATTGGTGTCGGCAAACGCCGTGGTCAGCAATTTCGGTGGAGAGGATCTCAATGATGTGCGTCTCATGCTTGTGGCAGGTCTTCCAGTCAGCGAGCCCTATCCAGTGGCCAAGGCTGCGCCGATGGCTAATCTGAGGTCCGTCTGGGCGTCCAATGCCACTGAGGCGGAATACATGGACTATGCTGCAGAGCCCTCGACCTCAAGCGAGCTTGAAACCATGTACATCTTCGAGCTGGATGGGCGAAAAGATCTCGTCAAAGACAAGGAGATTGGCTTTCCTCTGTTCGAAGATGAGGCACCGCTGGTGAGGGTCTACACCTGGGATGCCTATGGTGATGCTGAGGGCCCTGTCAGAGAGGTTATGCGAGCCAACAACACGCTCTTCAGCCCCTGGCCATCCGGGGACGCCATGATCTATCGGGATGACGATTATGTCTCCACTATAACTGTTCCATACACTCCATCAGGCACAAATGCGACCCTTGATGTCGGTCCGTCTGCGGATCTGAATGTGAAAAGCAATCTCGCTGACTACAATATCACCGAGAAGATCAGGGTTGTGGGCTCTGAGCAGGGCAACCACACTGTGAAGGAGACAATCGAATCCTGGAGCTATAACCTGGCAATCAAGAACAACCTGTTCCGTGCTGCCAATTTAGAGGTGATGGACAGCATTCCAAGAGAGGCTGTGATAACTTCTATCTCACCAAAGCCATCTGAGAGCACAGCCACCAGCCTGAAATGGAAGCTGTCGCTCGC
>DAONDW010000100.1:0-6166 GCA_035402785.1 Methanothrix sp.
ATGAAAATTGCCTACTTGAGTTTGGAGTTTCCGCCCAGAATCTTCGGCGGTCTTGGAGTGTATGCGGACGAGATATCCCGTGAGATGACGTCTCTCGGCCAGAAGATCTCAGTCTTCACCATGGGAGACGGAAAGCTTGCCCGCTATGAAGACCACAATGGCGTGGAGGTCTTCCGCATGAATCCTGTCTCCCTTCGAGATGGGCTTGAACTCTTTTTGTCTGAAGAGAGCCGTGCCTGGGGAGAAGGGCTCTATTTCCTTGAGGACCTCATATGCATCAATCAGCTCTCTGCCTCGGGAATCATGGACAACGGGCCATTCGATCTGTGCGTGGCCCATGACTGGCTCGGCCTGATGGGCGGCATGGCTGCGAAAAGACAGGGCCTTCCCTTCATCTACCATGTACACGGCCTGGAAGCCGGGCGCTCCGACAGCCCAAATCCGCAGCTTGTGGCCCTGGAACGGGAGGGTGCAGAGATGGCTGATGGAGTCATCACAGTGTCCGAGGCCATGAAAAGAGAGCTGATATCCATCGGCACGCCAGAAGAGAAGATATCTGTCTGCTATCATGGCGTAAATGCAGAATTCTTCAATCCTCAGAGGGCGAAAAAAAAGGAGATCGCACATCTAAGAGAAAGATATGGCTTTTCCAAAAACGATATCATAATACTCTTCGTAGGGAGGCTGGAGCCTGTCAAGGGAGTAAGAGAGCTGTTTTCTGCGTTCTCTTTGGTGCGGGCCCAACATGAGAATGCCAGGCTCCTGGTTGTGGGCAAAGGAAGCCTGGAGGGATGGGCTGCCGGAGAGATACAGCGCATTTCGGAAGGCTCGGACGACAAATCCATCACGCTTGTCACCGACTTTCTCAATCCTAAAGAGAAGATGCTGCACTATGCCCTGGCCGATCTCTGCGTCTTTCCAAGCATCTATGAACCATTTGGAATCGTAGCCCTGGAGGCTTCTGCCATGGGCAAGCCCTCGGTAGTGGGCGCATCAGGCACATCAGGCCTTGCTGAGATTGTGCAAAATCCAGGTACTTCAAGCCCGACTGGAGTTCATGTCAACGCCCGCGATGCAAAGGATATCGCATGGGGCATCAACCTGGCCCTGGAGGACCCGGATCGCCTCACTGCCTGGGGAAGAAACGCCCGGAAGAGGGCGCAGGAAATGTTCACATGGCGCAAAGCCGCTGAGAGGACTCTGGAAGTCTACAGGAAAGTTGCCTGATGCCAGGAGTGCGCAATCCCATGCAGCAGATTAGAAAGCATTACTTCCTGGACGAATACTGCATCATTGCTGAGAGGCGAAAGAGCAGGCCCACTGATTTCAGAAAGGCAACTGCAGCCAGGGCAGATGCATCCTCCTGCCCATTCTGTCCAGGAAACGAGGAGATGACTCCTAAGTCCGAGGCTGTCTACACAGATGCGGGCATCTTTTCCGATGGAATTTCGAGGGTCACAGGCTGGAATATGCGCGTCTTTCCAAATTTCTTTCCTGCACTGGTCCCGGACCCGGACATTTCTCCCGTCGATATGGATTGGACGGCTCTGCCAGGGCAGGGCTATCACGAGGTCATTGTGGACAGCCCAGGGCACACAGACAATCCGGCAGACTTCAGCATTCATCAAATGGAACAGCTTTTATCCGTCTTTCGGGATCGCTATCAATTCTACTGCAGCAAAAGCCATGTGAAATACGTTTCGATCTTCAAAAACTGGGGACGGGAGGCAGGAGCATCTCTGTCTCATAGCCATTCGCAGCTCATAGCTCTGCCAATCCTTCCCCCAATGATAAAAAGGGAGACAGAGGCAATCAGCCGGGCCTCAGCCTGTCCATTTTGCGATATCGTGATGAAAGAGAGCCATTCCAGCAGGCTCATTGACGGAAATGACGGCTGGATATCAATTGCTCCCTTCTTCTCTGAGGCACCATATGAGTGCTGGATCCTGCCGCATAGACACATTTCATCCCTTGCGGAGATAAATGATGCAGAGAAAAAAAGCCTGGCTCTTGCATTAAAACGGGCCTTGATGAGCATGCGCTCTGTCCTCAATGATCCGCCCTACAACTGCATGATATTTCAGCTTCCGGATCACTACCATCTCAATATCAGAATCAAGCCTGCAATCTCAAAGATCGCGGGCTTTGAAAAGGGAACTGGTGTATACATCAATTCCTTTGCTCCTGAGATGGCTGCAGCGCAGTTGAGGCAGAAGCTGTGAGCTAGATCCGTCGCAGCTATAGGGTGAGCTGATCTGCTGACCAGTCCACTGTGCCGAAAAGTTAATCAAATATCCGGAGATAATAAGATCGCAATTTGCTTGTTTCATTCCTGATGTATTTCTTGAATATGGGACGGGACAACCCTATTTGGCATGCTGTTCCCAATCATGATCATGCTGTACTGATATAGGATCGCAGAACATTGCCTGCAAGGCGAGGACATACTGGTGAAGAGATGCGAATTGGAATGCTCTCATGGGAGAGCCTGTACTCGATAAAAGTCGGCGGAGTAGCGCCCCATGTATCAGAACTATCCGAAGCGCTGGCCAGAAGGGGACATGAGGTTCACATCTTTACGCGCAGAGGTGATTTTGATTCATATGACAGGATCAATGGCGTTCATTATCAGAGGGTTGATGTGGACGACTCTGGCGATGTCTTGGCTCAGATGAACCGGATGTGCGATGCCCTTTATGATCGATTCGGAGCTGTACAGAAGCTGTTTGGCAAATTCGATATTGTGCATGGACATGACTGGCATCCTGTGACTGCCATCTCTCGAATAAAAAATGACTACCATCTACCGGTCATTCTCACAATGCACAGCACAGAATGGGGCAGGAACGGCAACAATTTCGGCTACGGAATATCGCAGGAAATATCTCACAGGGAATGGCTGGGCTGCTATGATGCATTTCGCGTGATTGTGACCACCAGGCGCATGCTGGATGAGCTGATGTGGATCTACAGCCTGCCTGAGGATAAAATTCGAATCATACCAAATGGAGTCGTTGCAGGAAAATTGAAGAGAGACCTCGATGCAGGGCGCATCAAGGAAAAGTACGGCATCCATCCCATGGCACCCATGGTCCTGTTTTGTGGCAGGATGAGCATCCAGAAGGGCCCGGACCTGCTGGTGGAGGCAATACCACACATCCTGCGAAACAGACCGGATGCCAGATTCGTCTTCATGGGCGAGGGCGGCATGAGGCCGGACTGCGAACGCCGGGCACGAGAGCTTGGCGTCGCTGAAGCCTGCCGCTTCCTCGGATACACCCCAAGCTCCGAGAAGGGAGACCTGGTCAACGCCTGCGACCTCATGTGCGTTCCCAGCAGAAATGAGCCCTTCGGGGTTGTTGTGCTCGAAGCCTGGGATGCCTGCAAGCCTGTGGTGGCAACGGAAGCTGTGAGCATCATCAAAAACTTCGAGGATGGGCTTCTTGCATACGTCCAGCCGGAGTCGATCGCCTGGTGCATCAACCGGCTGCTCTCAAATCCTGAGGAGATGACAAAGCTGGCGCATGCCGGATGCAGCAGGATCAATTCCGAGTTTTCATGGGACAAGATCGCAAAAAGGACTGAAGACGTCTATGCCGAGGCGAAAACGAAGGCGGGATAGATGCATGCTTTTTTGCATCATCCTCATTTAGGTCTGGCCGAGCGGCCTTTGTGGAATCCTACCGAAAGGTTCTTGAATGGTGAGCGCAAGGGGGCTCTAGTTGCCTCGATAGCTTAGCTCGGTATAGCGCGTCCTTGGTAAGGACGAGGTCGCGGGTTCGAATCCCGCCCGAGGCTTAGTTTTCTGTTTTCATATTCAGGACTGCCAATTCAAAACCTGCAGCAGCCAAATTCTGTTGCATATTATCCTTTTGCCAGCCTGCCCGATTCCATGCAGTTAAAGGCGTTCCATGAGCACAGAAATTCTGCTGTGTTGCTGTGTGTGATCCGATTGCCAGTCCTGGCTATGGCCCGTCGGCCCTCTCGAATTCATCCATGAAGCGCTCGTTTTCCTCGGGCAGGCCCACAGTCACCCTCAGGGCATGCTCCCCGCAGCCATGAAAGATGCTACAGTCCCGCACAATGATTCCCCGGAGGAGCAGGCGTCTCGCCACGTCCTTTGATCTGTCATGGGTCTTCAGGTAAAGGAAATTGCCCTGTGACGGAAGAAAAGAGGATATGCGCTTTTTCATCCTCTCCCGCTCGGCTATTATCTTTCCCGTGCATTCTCTCATCCAGGCCAGGTCCTGCAAAGCTGCGACGCCCGCTGCCAATGAGGCGCTACTGATGCTGAACATAGGCGCAACTCTGCGATACTGCTCTGCAATCCAGGATGGTGCCAGGGCATATCCGAGGCGCATTCCTGCAAGTGCAAAGGCCTTGGAGAGAGTGCGGCCAACCACCAGATTGTCATGCCTGCTGACCAGCTCAATCAGGCTTTTTTCCGAGAACTCGATATAGGCCTCATCCAGGAAGACTATTGCATCGGTTTCCTCCAAAATAGCCCGCACATTCTCTATTGTGAGCACTTCACCTGTTGGATTGTTGGGAGAGCAGAGAAAGACCATTTTGACGCCCTTTGGAACATCCTGGACCATATCATTTCCGATCGCCTTTGGCTGATAGATTGGCATTGCCCCGCATAGCTCCGTCGCCAGGCCATAGACGTTGTAGGTGGGAACTGGAATGAAAGCCCGATCCCCAGGCATCAAAAAAAGCCTGCATATCGTGGTGATGATCTCATCCATCCCCGCACCTGTCACAATCGACTCCCGCGAGCAGCCTGTGTATCTCGATAAGGCCTCCAGGAATGGCCTGCTGTCAGGATACCTGTTCAACTGCGCATTTCTGAGTGCTTCAGGGACGCGGGGGCTCGGACCGTAGGGGTTTTCATTTCGGCTCAGCACAATCATGCGCTCTTCTGGAATGCCGAACTGCCGGGCGATCTGCAATGGATCGGGCCCAGCCTCATCCTCCTCCAGATGGAAGAGATAGGGCAAAAGATTTCGTCTATAGTCTGCGGGGTCGTTCACATCCACAAATTGGAGGATTATGATACTTAGCAGTTCGCCTGTGGTTTTGAACAGGCCTTGCGGAATTACAATCGCAATCGACATCTGGCAAAATCCTTTTATCCATTCTCGCGCCTTGCAATGGGCATGTTCAAGATCGGCTTCATCAAACTGGGAAACATAGCCACATCTACGGCTATTGATCTGTCCTTGGATGAGATAGCAGAAAGGACCGACATCGAGTTCAAGATCATCAGCTTCGGCCCAAAAATGACAAAGAAAGAGGGCGAGGCTGCCTATGAGCTGAAGGCCTGGGGACCGCAGCTTGTAGTCATCAGCAGCCCGAATGCTGCCACAGCAGGACCTACTGCAGCGCGCGAGCTATTCAAGGGCACACCCACCATTGTAATTTCAGATGGCCCGGCCAAGAAAGAGGCACGCGATGCCCTCGCGGCTGAAGGCTTTGGATACATCATCCTGCCAATGGACCCGCTCATCGGTGCCAAGCGCGAGTTCCTCGATCCGGCTGAGATGGCCCTCTTCAACTCCGATGCTCTGAAGGTGCTGGCAGCCTGCGGAGCCATAAGGCTCGTGCAGGAGGAGCTGGACAGAACTATGATCAGCATTGCTGCCGGAGAGCCAAAGCTTCCGGCGATCCTTGCAACGCCTGAGAAGTGCGCCCAGAGAATGCAGTTCTCAAATCCCTATGCCCGGGCCAAGGCTGTCGGAGCCCTCTACATGGCCCAGGCAGTCGCCGGAATCGATGCAGCCGCATGCTTCCGTCTCAAGGACCTGGAGGCAATCGCCCTTGCAGCAGCAGCCGGGCATGAGGTCATGCGCGCAGCAGGCCGCCTGGCTGACGAATCAAGAGAGCTTGAGAAGGCCAACAACAGCGTCTCGCGCCATCCGCATGCCAGGACAGGCGAGCTTATGAAAAAGACCGGGCTTTTGGAAAAACCAGAGAAGATCTGAAGCCTGAATACTTTCGCTCCGCGCGGCTCGACGATTTATAGTGGCCGGTGCAGTTCAGTTATAGTGGCAAGGAAGGCTGCACCGGCCCTACACGCTTCTGGGCAACAGACGGACTGCCTTCCCATTCACCCCGTGCAAAAGCTCTTTACCTTCTCACTGCACAATTTCTTATCGCATGGCTC
>DAONDW010000101.1:0-1614 GCA_035402785.1 Methanothrix sp.
GTCCATATCAATTAGTCCATATCAATGAGTCTGTGTCAATGAATTCCGGTAACGCATTCCTTTTCAAAATCGAAGAGGACAAACTCCTCCTTTTCCGCTCCTTCTCTCGCCCCTTCTCTCACTCCGCCATCCACGAACCCTCTTCGGATGACGAGCTTCTTCTCGTCAGTCACCCGGCCAATTACATGAGCCGTGAGGCCGCGCCTCTGGAAGACCTCTATTACAGCATCTGCATTCTCTGCCTTCGTGGTTACGACAAATCCCATTCCAGGATACATCTTCAGCCATGAAACCAGATCCAGTCCAGAGGGAACTGCTATGGCCTCAACATCCACCACCGCCCCGACACCGCTCGTCTCCAGGAGCATTCCGAGGGTTCCGAGCAGCCCGGGATTGCTTATGTCCTTTCCAGCCCTGACAAGCCCCTTCTCGCCAAGCTCCTGCATGCAGCCAAGCTGAGTGAGAAGCGTTTTGCTGTCCTTGAAGCTCGTGGAGTCGAAGTTTATGGCGAATTTCGGATGCGGATGGCCGTCCATGTCAGCCGCAGCCACCACCACCTCCCCGGCCTTTGCAGTGCTGCTGAGAATCACGCCGCTCTTCTTCGCCTTGCCTAAAATTGCCACGTCAAGGGCATTGTAGGGAGTGTCCGGATGCAGGTGTCCGCCGATGATCGGAACATGAAACTTCTCAATTCCCTTTTTCATGCCTTTCAATACGCGGTTTGAAATCTCTCCATCCCCCACTGAAAGCACATCGACCATTGCCACAGGCCAGCCGCCCATGGCTGCAATGTCATGCACATTCACCAGAACCGAGCAGTAGCCTGACCACTCTGGATCGACCTCCATGAGCTTGGACCAGATGCCGTCTGCAGCGAGAAGCATGACCTCTTCCCCATCATCGATCACAGCCGCATCCTCGCCAAAAGAGGCAATGATGCGTTCCGACTCTATCGGAAAGAACTGCATTATGCTGCCTATCTGTTTTTTGCGAGTGATTCCCACAAATCCTCTCAACTCGGATGCAATAGACTCCAGATTCATCGCCCGATGGTTGGGCCTCTGATCAAAAATAGCTGACGCCCTGTATGAGCCGGGGCGCAAGGTTCATAAACATCAGCCCCAATTGGCAAGTCCCGCGTTTTTCCTGGGGTGGCACAGGAGAGCAACGGCTCCAGTGGAAGCCTGTCACAAAAAATTTTTAAGAGCATCTTCTGGTATCGAAAATTCCAGACTGAATAAAAAATAATATTAAGCAAATCGACGTTTTTAAGCATTTGACCAACAGGTGTTAATCTGTGGATTCATGCGAAGCAAAGGGGTTTAATTATAATATATTTTAGGATGATATCGGGGAGAGGACCCAGGCCCTGGTCCCAGCCTCTGCAATCCAGTTCTGAGCACAGTCTCTGGCAAAAACCTGTATTCCCGGCAGTTAATTATGGGGGCAGTCAGAAAAAGGAGTGCATGGGCTACGAGATATCCATAAATCTGGCCTGGAGAGAGCTGGATAGATTGAAGCTGCCAGGCGGTACAGTCTGCTTTCTTGGAGAGCACTATCAGGTAGACGTCATTGGCCGTCAGGTGAAGCATCATCCTGGAGAGCTGGCAGACC
>DAONDW010000101.1:1714-6145 GCA_035402785.1 Methanothrix sp.
CACTACCTGATAGGCCTGGCCGGAGAAGGATTTCGCCCCAGCCACGAATGGATCTCATTCAAGGAGACTGTTGGAGGCAAGCTATTCTGGCCCGCACTTGAGAAAAGAGCCATCAAGCCACTGGCCCTGAGATTTCAGCAGGACCCTGAGGGGCTCTTGCTGGCACTGCAGGAGAAGCTTGCCGCGCGAAGAGTGGATGGCGCAGATGTCGCTATTGAGGTGATTGCATTTCCGGATATCTGCATCAGGATGCTCTTCTGGAAGGGTGAAGGGGATCTGCCAGCCGCTATGAGCATGCTCTTTGACAGGGCACTCACGGGTGTCTATTGCACTGAAGACGTGGCAGCGCTGCTCCTGGAAATTGCGGAAATGGTGATTATCGACTGATTTCAAAGCAGTGGGCTTCCCGGCGGCTCATCGCTATCCAGGAAATTATTAAGCCCCATGCGAGTCTGATCGTCGTGCGCCTCAACGCCTTCATGATAGCTGTCCTGCAAAGCGAACTGCCTGATGGTAGAGGTCTCATAGATCGCAGAGGACTGATTGCTGTCCCCTCCAAGGAAGTTCTTGACCGAGGAGGTTGGCCCGTCATAGCTGCCGAAGGACCAGTCGTCATCGATGCCTGGAAAAGGCAGGTAAAAGCTGAACTGGCTCAAGAGCGGCAGTATGGGATGCGAATATGCTGAGCTGTTCCTGTACCTCTGAACCTCGAACTCCGGCCTGAACATAGTGGCCCTGAGCAGCACAGGCGATATGGACGTGCTGTTATTGCCGAAGGCAAAGACCGAGTAAGAAAGAGGGCTCGCGTAGCCGGGATAGCTCAATCCGATGCCGTATGAGTCATTGCCGCTGTAGAGATAGACTGTTGAGTCTACGCTAACAGATAACAGCAAGAGGAATAGTGGTATCAAAGCCAGATGTTTCATGATCGTCCGATGCTTTTAATCCTCAAAGATGGATATAACCTTTGGGATTCTGTGCGACAGGCAAATGGCCAGGTGCTGCTCCGCGCATGAGACACTGCGATGACAAAAGATCCATTTAGGCTGCATAATGCGATGATCCAGGTCCTTTTAAGGTATTGATCTCATCAGCCGGTCCCTCAGCCAGGCTTTTTCAATCAAGCCGCAATTCTCCGCTTTTCTGACCAATTAATAGAAAATACTTCGTTTTATGAACGAATGGACTGCGAGCAGATGAAGAGGCAATGGCCCTGTCTTCTGCCTTCCTACCGACATGTTTAAATGGGGTAGCATGTACCTTCACTGCTGTTGGGCAGGTAGATCAGCTGGAAGATCGCTACCTTGGCATGGTAGAGGCCTCGGGTTCAAATCCCGACCTGTCCATTTCTCTATTGTGGATTTATCTGTTTTGAGCATCTATGCTTCTGTCAGAACATGTCTCTTCGATTCCTTTTCATCCATTGCCATCCGTTCCCTTCCGTTCTCCTTTCATGCAAATGGCTGATCCATTGAACCTTGATCCAAAGATATTTGACCCGAAAGGTGTTGAGGAAAACGAATCAAGCTGAGGTTTAGACGAGATGTACGAGATCCTGCAGACGCTGGCAATGGCATTTGCCATCGGCCTCACAGGCGCTCTGGCTCCTGGTCCGACCCTGGTGGCAACAGTCAATTCCTCGCTCAAAGACGGCTGGATTGCTGGACCCAGGGTTGCGGCAGGCCATGCCCTGGTGGAGGTCCTGGTCTTCGTTTTCATCGTGGGCGGTCTTGCCGCTGCCATGCAGCAGTATTCGAAAACGATATCAATTATCGGCGGCCTTGCCCTGATCGTCTTTGGCATAATGACAGCAAAAGAGAGCAGGAATGCAGCCATTTCGATGCAAGCGGGACAGGCAACTGGCAGTGCCATGTTTGCCGGAATCGTTACCAGTGCCGCCAACCCCTATTTCTGGATTTGGTGGCTATCTGTGGGAAGCGCCCTGGTCCTCAATAGCCTGAATTCCGGGATGATCATGGCAATCGCCTTCATGATAGGCCATTGGGGCGCTGACTTCGGCTGGTATATCCTGATCTCCGGCAGCCTGGACAGGGGACGGAGCATTCTCTCTTTGAATAACTACAGGAGAATACTTGGAGTCTGCGGCGTCTTTCTGGTCTGCTTCGGCCTGTATTTCCTGAGCAGTGCCTGAAAATGCAGTATCCTGAATTCTTAAAAATTTCTCGCTATCCTTAAATAAAGGCCGGGCGAGGTCTGGAAAGGAGATAATTGCTTGTCAATAAAGGATGATCTGGCCTATCTGAGGTCAATAGGCGTATTCATTGGCCTGTCAGTCTTCATTTTCTTTCTGACTGCGGCCATGGGCTATTGGACTGCAGCCATCGATCCAGATCTTGCGTCCCAGTGGACGAGAGAACTGGATGTGCTGAGATGGATAATGGAGCAGCAGCCACTCATCATCATGATGATCATATTCGGCAAAAACCTTCTGGCTGCAGCCATGGCCACGCTGCTGGGCCTGGGCCTCGGACTCATTCCCCTGCTCGTTGTGACCAGCAACGGCTTTCTCCTGGGAATAGTGGGCTACGGGGCTGTGCAGAAGGCGGGCCTCCTTTTTTTGCTGGCGGGAATCCTGCCCCATGGCATCATCGAGCTGCCATGCGTCCTGGTAAGCATCGCCATAGGCTTCAGGCTGGGCTATCTTCTGGCTCTAACCCTGGCGAAGGAGAAGGCGGACCTCTCCGGCGAGATCAAAATGGCGCTTCACATCCTGGGACACTTGATTGCGCCCCTGCTCTTTGTGGCAGCGGCCATTGAAACATTTATCACTCCTATTGCTATATCGGTGGTTACATGACTGATTCCAAGACTAAATCCAAAGAGTTGGAAAAGGAAAAAGAAAAGGACAACAAGCAGGCCAAGCTGCCGTCCAAGGCCAGCTTCAGCGAGTGGTACCACGAGCTGCTCATGACTGCGGAAATCGTAGATAACCGCTATCCCGTCAAGGGAATGTGCGTCTGGTTCCCCTTTGGCTTTGCCATAAAAAAGAACGTGTATGCCATCATCCGCGAACTGCTCGATCCTGACCACCAGGAGACCCAGTTTCCGCTCATGATCCCGGAAAATGAATTCATGAAGGAAGCACAGCACATCAAGGGCTTCGAGGACGAGGTCTACTGGGTGACGAACGGCGGAACCTCACCACTCGATGTCAAGCTGGCGCTGCGGCCCACAAGCGAGACTGCCATCTATCCCATGTTCAAGCTCTGGATCAGGTCGCATGCAGACCTGCCGCTTCGAATCTACCAGATCGTCAACACCTTCCGCTATGAGACAAAGCATACGCGCCCGCTCATACGCCTGAGGGAGATCACATCCTTCAAGGAGGCTCACACAGCTCATGCCACATGGGAAGAGGCCGCGATGCAGGTAGAAGAGGCCATCAGGAGGTACTCGCAGTTCTACCAGCGCCTGGCAATGCCCTTTCTCATCAGCCGCAGGCCGAGCTGGGACAAGTTTCCGGGCGCGGATTACACGACTGCAATCGACGTCATCATGCCGGATGGCCGGACGCTACAGGTTGGAACTGCTCACCATCTGGGCTCGACCTTTGCCAAGACCTACGAGATCACATACGAGGCAGAGGACGGGGAGCAGAAGCTGGTCTCGCAGACCTGTTATGGCATATCTGAGCGCTGCATTGCTGCACTCATCTCGGTTCATGGTGATGAGAAGGGCCTGGTCCTTCCCTGGGAGGTGGCTCCTGTGCAGGTGGCTATTGTGCCAATTCTCCTGGGCGACAAGAGTCGGGTGCTGGCAGTATGCAATGAGCTGCAGAAAAGCCTCGACTCAGCAGGCATGAGGGTAAAGCTTGACACAAGCGATGAAAGACCCGGAGCCAAGTTTTACAAATGGGAGATGAAGGGCGTGCCCATCAGACTTGAGGTGGGACCGAGGGACATCGAGAAAAACGTGGTCACCCTGGCACGCCGCGACGGCACCAAGAAGGCTGTTGCCATAGATGGGCTGGCGGAGGCCATACGCCTGGAAGCAGGAGAGCTTCAGGCCGTTTTGTGCGAAAGGGCCAAAAAGTGCCACGAAGGCCTTGTCAAAGAGGTCTCCACAATAGAAGATGCCAAAGCCCAGACGGAGGTTGGAGTGGCTCTGGTGCCATGGTGTGGAGAAATCGACTGCGGCCATCAGTTGGAGGACCGGGTGGGAGCCAATATGCTTGGCGAGCCGCAATACCAGAGCTTCCCTGAGGCTGTCTGTGCGGTCTGCGGCAAGAAGAGTGCTGGCAGAACATACATGGCCAGACAGTATTAATTATTTTTTTGCATGAAGGGCTCAGCGGTCGTGATGCAGTATTTGGTTGACGTTTTGATCGTCGCCAGGATAGCGTGCGATTCAATGGTTTGCATCTTCGTGCCCTTCGCGGCCTCGCGTGAAATTCAGGGCATCACGCGAAGG
>DAONDW010000102.1:0-6112 GCA_035402785.1 Methanothrix sp.
TGCTTTTCATCCTGGCCGCGGCTGCCACCACCAGGGCTGCCGCCAGCAGGGCTGATGCCAGGCCAGCCAGATCAAAGAACGTGAGCGTGGGGAAGACTGCATGCAGGTCCTCTTTCCATTCCAGTTTGATGTAAAGCATAAAAAAGCCAAGCGCTATTGCTGAGAGCGATTGCAGCAGGAAGAATGCAATCACAGCTCTCACGAACCAGGGCTTTTGCACCAGCCTTCTGTAAACCCGTCTCAACTGGTACTTGGATGCGCTGTAGATATCGGGCTTTGGAACCGGCACGGATTCGGTTGAATAGAGAAGCTGCCTTAGAGCCCGCACCACCGGGTCCGATGGAGAGCAGCCTTTGAGAAGCTCAAGAGCCCTCTTTCTCTCCCTGTGGTCCAGGTCCTCCAGGACCACCTCTTTTGCCAGCTCCAGCGTATTGATAAGCTTCTCCTGCTCAGAAAGCCTGGGCTTATTGACGAAGTTCTCTATGACCAGATACAGAAGAACGAATATCACATAAATCAGGGCGACAGTTGGCCGGTAAAAATAATCATTATCCAATGTGATGAACTTGCCAAGCTCATCTATGAACGCCCCAAAACCAAAGCCTCCAAGCACTGCAGACAGATAGTAGGCGGATTTGTTTATGTAGGCCAGAGCAATGACCAGGGCAATCATCATCAGCACTCCGCCCAAAAGCACATGTGCGATGTGAAGGTTTCCTGGGCGAAATGAGGGATAGCCTGTCAGTGCTAAAAAGAAGCGAATGCCGAGCACAGAGAAGGCTGCAGTCACGAAGAACAGCTCCAGAAGGCTGGATGCCTCCTGGTTTCTCATGAGGTGCCGGTTGAATAGCTTCATAGAGGATCCCAATTCACATGCTTTTTTTTTTCTCGGAATCTGTGTCATGATGTTATGCTCCGATCATTAGGAGGAATATCAAGATATAATTTGCTCTCAAATGCCTGTATTCCTGGACCTTTTCCAAAAAAAGTTTATATTGTAGTGATGCTGATTAATGGTGATATTTATGAATGCCATCGTCTGCATCTTCTTCATGCTTATGTGTATCGTCTCTGTTTCTCCGGCTCAGGCCTCTGCGCCTCATTTTGATGCGAAAAACATCAGCACTTATGAAAAAGGTTATCGTTTCGATGAGTCAGGATGGATTTATGTTCACATTGAGGGCGAACCCTATGAAAGAGGATTTCAGTACGGATATCTGATAGCGCCGGAGCTTGGCCAGATCATGAGGAGCATCAGATATCTGACTCCCTGGAATACTGGGATGGACCTGTCGTTCTTTTCGCAGGCTGGAGTTGATCTTTTCATGCCTCAGATTGACCGGGAGTATCAGGATGAGATACGGGGAATTGCCGATGGCGCAAAAGAGGCAGGCGTCAATGTGACCTGGCAGGAGATTTTGGCCTGGAATGGATACTCGGAGCTGATCGACTACTGGTGGCCGGAGCATAAAGATGGCAGCCTTTCGGACGGAAATGCAAAGGGCCATTGCAGTGCCTTCATAGCCACAGGCAATGCCACCAGTGACGGCGAAATAGTAATAGCCCACAATACATGGGAATGCTATGAGCGAGGCCAGTTCTATAACGTGATACTTGATATCAAACCAAGCAGCGGCCACAGAATTTTCATGCAATCGGTTCCAGGGTATCTCGATAGCTTCACGGATTATTTCATGACAGATGCTGGCCTGGTGGGAACTGAGACCACCATTGGTGGCTTTGAGGCTTACAGCCCCGGCAAAGCACCGGAGTTCTACAGGGTGAGAAAAGCCATGCAATATTCAGACAACCTGGACGATTTCGTTGACATCATGAAAGAAAACAATAGCGGAGGGCTCGCAGATTCGTGGCTCTTGGGAGACATAAATTCTGGCGAGATCATGCGCTTTGAGCTGGGCCTCAACTACTCGAATGTCAGCAGAACTCAGGACGGCTATTTCATAGGCTTCAATTCCCCGCTTGACCCCAAAATCCGAAATCTGGAGTGCTCTGAGACTGGCTATGCCGATATCCGCCATCCACACGGAGCCCGCCAGGTCAGGCTGGCTCAGCTTATGACGCAGTATTATGGAAAAATAGATGTTGAGAGCGCCAAGGCCATCCTGGCGGATCATTACGATGTGTATTTGAACAAAATCAATCCCTGTTCCCGGACTGTGGATGGCCATTATGAGCTGGACCCGCTCGAATACCTGAGCCTGCCTGACTGGTCTGTTCCATTCTCTCCGGACGGGACAGTTGATGGAAAGGCATCCAACAGCAGCATGGCCCGAAACCTCAGCTTCTCCGCGAGGTGGGGAAGCTCATCTGGAATGCCATTCTCTGCCAATAGCTTCCTGAAAGAGCATATTCAATGGAGCCATTTGAATGGATATCTGCTCGACAGGCCGACGCAGCCCTGGACGGTTTTCAGATCTCAGGAAACATAAAAACTCAGGAAACATAAAAATTGCTGGCTATGGAGATGCTTCGCCCGGCCTCGCCTGGCCAGCCAGCTTTTTCAGCTCTCCTCCACAGGATAATAGTACTCGCCCAGCTCCTTCTGGGTTCGGTCAAGCCTTGACTCCGGCTTATTGACGCGCGGCCTGTGCGTCTCTTCGTCGCGCCTGAATGTGATGTTTATGGACTTCAGGAATGCATTCATGCCCTCCCGCATATCAAGCGGAGTGTGAGCAATGCCTGTCTTTCCCGGCTCGCCCTCGAAGACCATCAGCCTCTCAGCGAGAAGGTCTATCAGGTAGATGTCGTGGTCCACCACCAGAACGGTCTTCTCCGAGGCCTCGGCAAAGCGCCTCATGACCTTGGCTGCCATCATCCTCTGCTCCACATCAAGGTGCGCCGAGGGCTCGTCCAGTAGATAGAGGTCCGCCCGACGGCTCAGGCAGGCTGTGATGGCTACCCTCTGCAGCTCTCCACCTGAAAGCTCAATCAAAGCCTGATCCATGAGCTTTTCCAAACCCATAGGCCTCAGGATCTCAGTCTGATAGAAGCTGCTGTCAAAGTCAGTGGTCGCACTGCGCAAAAGCCCCTGCACAGTCACATCAGAGTCAGCCTTCAGATACTGGGGCTTGTAGGAGACTTTTAGCTGATTGTCGAAGCTTCCAGTCGTCGGCTTTTCAGCGCCTGCCAGGACCTTGATGTATGTGCTCTTTCCTATGCCGTTTGGCCCCAGGATGCCCACTACCTCTCCACGCCGAATGATGCCGGGCTCTGCCTGCAGCAGGAACGATGAGTACTGAACTGAAAACGCATCGTAGGCTATGAGGCTTGGAATGTCCTTTTCGATTCGAGGAGCATGTATCTCGAAGTTGATGGACGTATCCCGGAAGCGCACATTCTCCTCAGGAAGATTGCCGTGCAGGTACTGGTTTATGCCCACCCTGACTCCTTTTGGCCTTGTGATGACGCCGTAGGCCCCCGGCACGCCGTATATCAGATGAACTGCATCTGCAAGAAGGTCGAGCAGACCCAGGTCGTGCTCAACAACCATGACAGCCCGGTCCTTAGAAAGGCCCTGCAGTATCCGCGCCACATTGATTCTCTGATAGATATCGAGATAAGGGCTGATCTCATCAAAGAAATAGAAGTTCGCGTCGCGAGCAACTGTGGCTGCGATGGCAACCCTCTGCAGCTCACCGCCTGAAAGGCTTGCGATCTCCCTGTCCATGAGGCTGCCAATGGAAAGACGCTGCACCAGCTCGGAGAGGACGCCGCGCTCATCAGTCTTCTCCAGGAGGCCGCGCACCAATCCCTTGTAGCTCTTCGGAATGCGATCAACATACTGTGGCTTGTAGGCTGTCTTGACTCCCTTTTCAGCCACCCTCTTCAGATAATCACCAATAGCGCTTCCTGTAAAACGCGCATGGACATCCTGCCATGTGGCATTCTTCCCAAGATTCGGCAGAAGGATTCCGGAAAGAATTGATACAGCAGTGCTCTTGCCTATGCCATTTGGGCCGAGAAGGCCTGTCACCCGTCCGTCCACAGGCACAGGCAGGCCGTAAAGGGCAAAGCCGTTCTGGCCATATCTGTGAACCGGGTCCTCCATCTCCTCAGGCAGATTGGTTATGGTGATGGCTCCAAAGGGGCATTTCCTCACGCATATTCCGCAGCCCACACAGAGATTCTCGGTGATGAGGGGCTTGCTGTCAACAAAGACTATGGTCTCGTCTCCAGTCCTGACAGGCGGGCAGAAGTATTCGCACTCTTTTGAGCACTTCTTTGGCTGGCAGCGGTCGCGATTGATGATGGCAATCCTCATAGTTCTACCTCAATTGAGAAGAAGCGTCCAGGAAACAAGCCACAGGTCGATTACCATGAACTCCACATAAAACCAGTCCTTTGCCTTGAAACTGGCGGCATCGATATTCATAAATGAATACGTATATTTTTGAATGATAAATGTCACCAGTATCAATGACATCATCACAAAATGCCAGGGATATGGAGCCAAAGACTCGCCCGTATGATAGCAGACAAATCCCGCGATTGTACCCAAAACGGCAGGATATACAGTCTTGATTATCCCATCGATTCGGTTCTTTCTGCGCTCTGCAGCGCTCATTGGCTTGACCTTCGGCTGCTGCTTGACGATTCGTTCAACTGGTTTGTCGTTTTCCGTCGGTGCGAGCCGCGAGTCCTGCTTGTTGCCAGCCTTCTTCTCTTTCTTGGCCATCCTTCAACTGGATTTCATTATATGATAATAGCGTTTTGGTCCGGGAAAAGTCCAAGTACTATAACTTTCAAGAGCCTCTGCATGTGTATGTCGTAGCGGATGCCTCGGTATTCATCTGGGGCAAAAGGCCAGAGGGAGAGCTTATCACTGCACCGACAGTGGAGGCGGAGATGAGGGATATCAGGACCAAATCCCTTTTTGAAATCTTCGAGACGAAGGTTGTCAATCCGTCCGCCCAGGCGCTGAAAATAGCAGAGCGGGCAGCCAAAGATACTGGTGACGTAAGAACTCTCTCTGCAACAGACCTGGATGTCCTGGCCCTGGCCATAGAATATAAGGCGACACTCGCCACAGACGACTACGCTATGCAAAACGTCGCACTTCACCTCGGCCTGAAGATCGAGCCCATCGGGCAGCCCAGGATAAAAAAGATGCGCAAATACATCCAGCGGTGCCAGGGATGCGGCAACAGATTCGAGGGAGAAGCATGTCCTGATTGCGGAACTCCTGCCCGAAAGAAAAAGAGGTGCATAAAATGAAGAATATTGAGACTTTGATGAAGAAGGCAACGGAACTGAAGGCGGAAGGGCTGGTGGAAGGCCAGATCTCTGAGGAGTTGAACGTGTCCAGCGAGACCGTCACCTGGCTTCTCACACATGCAGAGAAGGCGAGCACATCTCCCGGGCCCAAGGATATCTCCGTGGACTGGTCAATGATAGGCAAGAGCGCATTCAGGCTGAATCACGTATCTGAAGCCCTCTCCGACATCATCTATGAGGTACTTGATGAAAACGACTGCGGCGTGGATGTCGTCGTGGGCATAGCCCTGTCCGGTCTGCCTCTGGCCAGCATGGTGGCTAACAGCCTTGGAACAGATCTCGCAGTCTACACCCCCAGCAAGCAGATGCTCACCAAAGAAAGCGGCAAGGCACGCGGCAACCTTAGTGCCAACTTCTCAGATGTGAGGGACAAAGAGTGCATAATTGTGGATGATGTGATCACATCTGGCAGGACTTTAGAGGAGACTGTGGATTACCTGGATGAGCATGGCGCCAATATCAATGCCATAGCAGTTCTGATCGATAAGAAGGGCACAGACGAGATAGCTGGTGTGCCTGTGGTCTCACTCCTGAAGGTCATCAGGGTAAACTGAGACAAAATAGCAATAGACATTATCTCAAGAATAATCTCAAGACATCACCAGAAATATATTACTGGCAAGGAATTTCAGGCGATGCAGGCCATGAGTGGCCTGCCATTTTGCCTCGATTTCTGCGCCGCCTTTTTTCCGGCCCTGGCCTTTGCCTTTGGAAAGCCTTTTAGCATTCCTGTATCATCTTCCGCACACAAGCTGATAAACTATGTTCTCCGAGGATGAGTATCGATTGGACTTCTTCGTGGATGAGGGATTCCAGC
>DAONDW010000103.1:0-6076 GCA_035402785.1 Methanothrix sp.
TCTTTTTCATATGTTTCCCTCCATGAGTTGGCATTGCTTAACTTTTTGTCCACTAGGAGGGGTTCACTCCAATTCAAATATTTGAACTTACCTGGTAAGCATACCGAATTGTGTAGTCCCGAATGTTTCTTAGTGTCCATGATCTATTATATTATTCAAGCAGATCATGTCACCAGATGCCGATTTTCTATCTATATCTACGGACGTGGTGGTATGGCCACAGCTTGCGGATTTCATGCATTTGCGTAATACAGCAAGGACACCAAGAAATAATGAAAGCAATGAATATGATGTTAAATGGAGCGGACATGCATCGAGGCTTGCAGCGGGGTGCGTTGTTTGACTTGAGATAGCAATTATAAAAATATCGATAACGCCATCATTATGATGATATTTGCGACCTCCACTAGAGAATATTCTATGGCCGTTATCCTCAGTCCAAGCGACCCGCGAAAGTAGGATACATTGGCAGGAATGCCTATTCGAAAGCAGCCAATTCCAAGATGCAGGAACCTGGCCATGAACAGCAGCAGAAGGCAGCTCGTGATAGTGAGTGAGCCTTCTTTAAGCAATGTGCCGGAAGCCACGAGTGCTGCGCTCTGGCTGACCACGCTTGCCATCAGCACTATCAGGCTTGAAGACGAAAATCCAAAGGGCTCGATGAGAGCATTGTACCTCTCAACTATCGGCAGCACCAGCACATACTCAATTGCCAGTTGAGCCAGAAAGATCGTTGGCACAAGCACCTTGATGATCTTGATGGATGATGTGACGCACTCCGAAAGGCCGCCCTTCAGCACATTCATCCATCCTTTCATTGTGACTGCATCATCGTCTTTTGCAATCATTGAGGTGCGGGGCATGAGCCAGAGCCTTGAAGCAAGAATTCCGGCTGCTGCCACGAAAAGATTTGCAAGCAGGTCCAGGCACACATAGAGCCCTCCTGCAACGGTGCCAAGAACCGAGAGTCCGACAGGCAGGGAATACAGGAGCATTCCATTCAGTCCCTTCGGAATAAAGCCGACGAGAACGGCCACAATCAGCTCACGATCGTTTATCTGATCATTCCTGTGAGCCTCTGAGAGAAGAGCTAAAGCCGCCCAGCTATTGACCAGAAAGAGAGTGAGTGCTGCCGAGCACTCGCCTGGCAGGCGAGCAGCCTTTGCAAGCCTGGCTGTAGGCATGGCTAGATACCGAAAGTATGGAGAGCGGCGGATGACGCTTGCCACGAAAAACCCTATGATGATCGGCGGGACCATGACCCGGGAGATCTCAAAGGTTGCATAAAGCGCAGAGTAGATCGTCATTAAAAAAATTGATTTAAATTTTAATTCACGGCTTTCTGCAGGAATAGCAGTACTGGGTGCTCTTTTGAGACGAGATCCTGTAGTACCAGGGCATGTTCTCGCTCTTCATGCGCCCGATTTCCGTCAGCGGCTCTGACCGGATATTTGAAAAGCCCACGCGATTCAGAAGGTCTTTAACCCTCGACGGCTCAACGCCGCCGCCCATGGGGAGATCCACCGAATCGTAAAGCGATTTCCAGGGATTTCGCCTCTCTCTTCCAAGGATGATCAGGTTGGTGAACTGCTTTGCCAGTTTTGCAGACGAGCTACTGGAATGCGGTCCATGCAGGAAGAAGCAGAGGCTGCCGCCAGGCCTCAAGACCCTCTTCCATTCTGTGAGAGCCCTTTGGGGATCCGGAAGAGTCCACAGGACTGCTCTGTTGACAATGGCATCAAAGGACCCATCACCAAAGGGAAGATCCTCAGCATCAGCCACCTTTAGCATGACCTTCAGCCCTCTATCCTCAATCTTTCTTTTTGCCTGCCTGATCATCTCCTCAGACAGATCGACGCCGGTGACGTCATGCCCCATCTCAGAGAGCATTATCGAGAGAAATCCTGTTCCCACGCCGACGTCCAGCACCTTTTTGCCCGTTTTTCCGATGTTCTTTTGGAATATTGCCTTCCAGGCATCCACCTCTCTCTGACAGGATGCAACATGCCCCGGCGAGAGGTCAAATGTCGATGACCTCTGGTCCCAGTACGACCTGATAGTTGACTTTGCAGCGGACTTTGTCTCGCTCATATAATCACGCTCTTGCGGGCTCCGAAAGCAGACTGCTGGCAAGAGGCTGGCCAGGTCGTCTCAGAGATCTCACCGGGACGATATGCGGGCTGTTGCCATTGTTCTTGATCACCTCAGCCACCACGCCGTAGACTGCTCTGATGTTTTCAGTCGTCAGAACGCTCTCAGGCGTGCCTGTGGCGAAGACCTTTCCGTCCTTCATCATGACGATTCTGTCTGTGTATTTTGCAGCGAGATTCAGATCGTGAACCGCCATTATGGCAGAGATGCTCTTCTCCATGACCTTCTCTCTGATTATCTCCACAACCTCTAGCTGATGCTTGATATCCAGATTGGAGGTCGGCTCGTCCAGCAGGAGCATAGCAGGCTCCTGGGCGAGGGCTCTTGCAATCAGCACCTTTTGCTGCTGGCCGCCGGACAGCTCATTGATGTCCCTCATGGCCAGGTCCTCGATGCCTATCAGCCTCAGAACCTGAATCACATTTTTGACATCCTTATTGCTGCTTCTCCATCCGAGATGCGGCCTTTTTCCCATCAGAACCGTATCGATCACAGTCGATGGAAAGAAGGAGCGGCTGGTGGTCTGAGGGACATATCCCACCTTTCTCGCCAGCTCCTTTCTGGATATATCTTTCAGCTCTTTTCCATCCAGAAGAATGCTTCCGGTTTCAGGCCTCAGAAGTCCGTCGATGCACTGGATCAATGTCGATTTGCCTGAACCGTTTGGCCCGATGACACCGAGCATCTCCTTTGGCCTCAGCTCAAGGGAGATCCCGTTCAATATGGTGCGGCTGTTGTAGCCGAACTGCAGATCCTTGACAATTAGATTCAAAAGTAACCCATCCTCCTTTTCATGATAAGGTACAGAAATAGCGGGCCGCCCATGAATGCCGTGATAACGCCTACAGGGATGATTATGGGCGGAATGAGATTTCGAGAGATGATGTCAGATCCGACGATCAGAATCGCTCCCACAATGCCTGAAGCCGGAATAAGATATCTGTAATCGGTTCCAATGGCAAGCCTCGTAATATGCGGGGCGACAAGCCCAATGAATCCGATGGTTCCGGTAAAACAGACGACGCTTGAGACCATCAGGCTGATTATGGCCATGGCATAGACTCTGACCCGCTTTACGTTGACGCCAAGGCTCCTCGCAGAATCGTCTCCGATTGTGAGGATATTCAGGTCCCAGGATATCAGCATGAGCAGGGGAATGGAGAGCGCAACAATGCTTCCTGCTATCAGCACCTTATTCCATGATGCCCTTTCAAGGCTTCCTACCGACCAGAATACAGATTGAACGACAGCAGTCTCGTCTCCAAAATACTGAAGGAATGTGGTGGCAGCCGAAAAGACGTAAAGAACAGCGATTCCGACAAGGACCATGGTCTCAGGCGTGGCTCCCCTTCTGCCTGCAAAGCCGATGATGATGAGTGAGACCAAAAGCGAGAAGAAAAATGCGTTTCCTATCACCAGATAGTCTCCGCCGATCAGTCCTGCGCCTCCGATGATTGCAAGCGATGCTCCAAATGTTGCGCCTGCCGAGATTCCGAGCGTATACGGGCTGGCCAGCGGATTTTTTAAGACGCCCTGCATGATGCATCCTGCAACTCCAAGACCAGCTCCGGTCACAATTCCCATGGCAATCCTTGGAAGGCGCAGGTTCCAGATGGTGGTCTCTGCCATGCGGCTCGCTGAGAAGTAGTCCGGGAGATATTTGCTGAAAAATGCAGCATAGGCCTCCCACATGGTGATCTTTGCCTGTCCGAGAGAGCTGGCGAGCCCGGCAGCCAGGATTAAAATAATTGCTGTGGAGAGAATGAAAAAGGCCTTTCTCCCCACATATTTCTGGTAGCTGCTCATGATCTCTTCGTCAGAGATCGCTACATCTGTCAGGCCCATGGATATTCCTGATGACTTTCTTTCTGCCTCCATTTCATTGCCTCTCATCAGGCTGCAGGATACGCTGAGATCGATTTCGTGACGTCAAGATCCAGGTGCTGGAATTTGGTCACATACTCCTGATGAATGGCCTGAGCATCAATGTCGCTGAAGAGGTCAGGATAAAGCCACTTGGCATAGTAAATCGTGCCTATGAGCCCGGATGCTCCTCCGCAGAGAATGTAGGGATGAGAGACCATGTAAATTTTCTTGTTCTTGACTGCATTGACATCTGAAAATTCGGGCCTCTTCAGGAATTCGTCAATGGCATCCGTCACATTTTTGTCGCTGGTGATATCGTATCCCAAAATCGAGTTGCCTGCTGAGAATATTATGACGTCAGGGTTTCTGGCGATCACCCATTCTGCATCGACATCCTGTATGCCTGTGCCGCTCAGCTCATCTCCAAGATACCTTCCGCCTGCGTTTTTGGCCATGACTGCCCGGTAGTTGTCCTTCGCAGGCACCTGGAACTTTGTGGTGTCCACGTTGTAGCTGCTCACATAGACCAGCGGCCTGTCAGCCTCAGCAATGTCCTTTGTCTTTTCTGCAATCCTGTTCTCTATATTTGTGTACCAGTTCAGATACTCTTTGGCCTCGGAGACTTTGCCGAAGATGTAGCCGTATCTCATGCAGGCTTCCTTGGAGTTTGTGATGTTGACATCCAGGGCAACGACTGCGGTGTCAGGCGTTTTGGCGTAATCATAGTATTCTGCTGCATCTGTGAGGACGACATCTGGATTGAGGTTGTTTATGACCTCGTAGTTTACTGCCTGCAGATCTCCAACATTGGCAACGTTATTGCTCAGGAGTTCCGGGAAATAGGACTTGCTGTATCTGTTTCCGCCTGGAGTGACAAATCTGTCGGTAATTCCGATAATTTTGTCTGCAGCTCCAATAGCTCTCACTGTTTCATAGACATAGGAATTGTGGCCGTGATACACAAAGGATTTCACAGGCTCTGGAACCTTAACGGCTCTCGCTGTGTCATCGAATACCATCAGGTAGTCCTCGTTGCCATCTATTATCTTCTGGACCTGATCGATATCCTTTTGATCGACTGTTCCATCTCCATTGGCATCAGAGAACTGGGTCTGATCAGCCTCGCCCTTGATCACTTTTTCAAGGTAGGAGATGTCTGCGCTGTCGATGATCTCATCCATGTTGGCATTTCCGTAGATCTGCAGGGTGTAGGATGAGCCGAATGCGATGGATGATATCATCAGCATCAACACCATCACGCACAAAATATTTTTAAATTTATTCACACACAGTCACCTTTTAATCTAAGATAATATTAGCTATTAATAAATGCTTTGATTAAAGTCAAATCTAGTATTACTAAATTGCAGAATATTAAATCGGAGAAATAATGTCAAAAATTTTTAATTTATTTTAAATTGGAACTAATATTATTATCATCAAACAAATACGTTATAACTTTTAAGCCAATAGATTGAATTAGTGCTATTAATTATATCTATATTCCCGGACGGCACTCGTTTCCCCGTTTTTGCCCGAAAATGGATGGCATCGGGATGATATCGCAGTGCGGGCCTGGAAAAATGGAGTGCGAAATATGAGATTCAAACGTTTGTCAATAGCCCTGATTGTGCTGTTTGCCCTGGCCCTGCCGGAATCTGCCGGCCTGGGATATGTGCTGCATGTTTTCGGCAATGCCAACATGGATGGAACCATTGACCAATCAGATGTCTCTTTCCTGAATTCAGTGATCGATGGACGCGAAAAGGCAACTGATCTCTCTGACGCCAATTTCGATGGCGCAGTTGACATGGCAGACGTCGCATTGGTGGAGCAGATTATAAACGGAACTGAAAAGAACCTCACCATAATGGACGGAAACGGCCTGCCGATCACCATAAAGATGCCTGTGCAAAGGGTAGTGGCCGAGTACCTTGACAATGCTGATATGATGCAGATACTCGAAAAGACAGACCGCGTGGTTGGTGTGGACCTGGCTGTGGAGAAATCGCCAGCCGAATTTCCGGTTCTGTCCACAAGGACGAATGTCGGAGCAATG